>DMAP01000393.1 GCA_003446975.1 Clostridiales bacterium
CAAGCATGCATGTTATTCTCTCAGTCGCTGTCAACGCATCTATTTATAATAGTCCATTGCTGATTAAACATAAGAAATTGAAACTTTTATCTATTTTGCTGTGCATCTTGATTTGTGCCTCAACTGTATTTATCAAGCAGCATTCCATATTGGATGTGGTCGCTGGTTTGGTGGTATCCTCTCTGCTTTATAGCAGAATCTATTCTCCGCATTACAGCGTCAAAACTGTGGGTGAGCTTTTTAATCAAATATGATGACTCAAATAATTTGTATCGAATACCAAAAAACAAAAGGAACCGTCCCTTTTGTTTTTTGATGTTTTTGTTAGCTATTCAAGCATCAGTTTTTCCAGTAGCAAAGGCTCAATATATTTATGGCCCCTATAAGCTCTCATATTGCCGCCTGATATTTCATCTATCAGCGCCACATGTTTATCTTCACCGACTCTGCCAAACTCAAATTTGATGTCATATAATTCCAAATCCTTCTTGGCCATTTCTTCTTTGACTATTTTGCCTACTCTCCTGGTTAAAACCACGAGCTCCTGGTATTCCGCTTTTGTCATAATACCGAGCATCTCTAAAGCCTCATCCGTAATGAGAGGGTCGTTTTTGTCATCATCCTTCAGTGTTACTTCCACATAGCCATCCAGCATATCCCCTTCCTTGCAATACATGCCATATCGTCTGAAAAAGCTGCCAACTGCTCTGTATCGTAAAATTACTTCTACCCCCTGACCAAACAATACAGCAGGTTTAACCGTCATTGTAGCGGCATCTATGTTCGCATCAAGGAAATGGGTTGGTATTTCTGCAGCGTTGATTTTCTCAAAGAAGAATTGGGTCAGTCTCAAACCGGCTCTTCCTGCGCCCTCTATAGACAATCCAACTGTGTTGGCGCCAGGATCAAAAACACCGTCAGTACCTGTTACATCATCCTTGAACTGCAATAGATAATTGCCATCCTCTTTTTTGTATACATCTTTTGTCTTGCCTGAATATACTTTTTCCATCAAACCACTCCTCAGTTTTTTTTATATTATACATAATCTGCGCTATATTTGAAATCCTTAAAAAAATCTTTTGTCACATATTTTCTATAATAGAATGTCCAGACTCCCCAATCGTTTTTCAATCTATTCTCCATTGAAATGCTGAAATTTTCAACATCGAGGGCATCCTGGTCAGTAGTCGAATACAGACTGTACTTGCTCCTGACAAAAATAGCGGTGATTTCCTTAATGCTTTTTTCACCATGACTATGAAATTTATAGGCTATTCGATTGGCAAACTCGTAATGGGTCTCTCCATCCTTGGGTGGATATCCCGATTCAGACATCAACATAGTGATGTACTGATACATGAAAATTACCTTTCTATTGTTTGTCCATCGGTTCATCTGCTTTTTCAAACCCTTGAAAGCCATGAAGCCGATTAGGAACTTCGCTGGAACAAATCCAATTGCAATTATTGCAAGCATCCAAAGAATGACTCTTGTAACAGCAAAAGGGATTGTCGGTTGGTTGTTGGGAGCAGGCGTTCCACCGCCTTGATTGATATCATCCTCATCTATTTTGATATCATCATTATCTTCCCTTTCCTCCTTTTCACCACTGTAAATATCAGATGGATCCCTGTCGCCACCGGGAGTGGCAGGGTGCTCTCCTCGACGTGTGATAGCCGGCAAAGACGATGTGGGTTCAAAGGTCATCCATCCTGCAGGTTCAATAAAGGCTTCTACCCATGCGTGGGCATTATTCTGATAGACTTCATAAATGCCAGTCGCAACCAACTCTTGTGCGACATAGCCTTCCACATATCTGCTCGGTATCCCTTCCAATCTTAGCATGACTGCCATTGCTGTCGCATAGTATGTGCAGTAACCCACCTTGCTATCGAATAGGAAAAAATCAACAAACTCCCTCCCATCAGGCAATACATCACCTTCCAGCGTATAGCGATAATTTGTCCGGAGATATTTTTCTATGGCAAGAGCTTTCTGATAATCATTTTCCGCTTCTATAACAATATCTCGTGTCAATTCAGCTGTCCTATCAGTAATGGAATCCGGAAGATTGAGATAAATCTCCAGATCAGGTATGTCCGTTTTTTTCAGATCAATGCCAATCGATTTCAAGACTGCGTAGTCAAGTGGTGTTTCCACTTTGACGATGTAGCTCTCTCCCTTGTACATGCCATTTGGATAAATCAACACACTGTCACGGTAAACCACTATATCATGATTCCCTGCCGCCTCTATTTCTACAGGTCTGTATGGACTGAACAATGTTTTGGATGAGAAGAATTGGTGGACAATTGATATTGTTGAGGACTGATAGTAGGCATCCAATTCTTCCTCTGTCAGACCTCCAAAATCCTCGTACAAATTATAGACATCAAATCTATCACCCTTGGCCTGCCATGAGTCCCCGGAATAAATATGGCTAACATTGCCTCTTAGATAGGTAGGTTTGTCAGTGTACACAGTCATCAAAAGCTGATCTCCCAGAACCACAGGTCCTCCCAATCGTCCGGTCTCTCTCAAGTAACCGGTCTGGGCAAGATCAAAGAAACCCGCTTGTCCCGTTCCTCTTATATAGTAATTGCCACCACGCATATCCTCAACAATCGGGAACAACTCATACACTTTTTGTTCAAGCCAGTACCAACGCATGAAATTTGTGCCTTTTGGCAACAAACCAGCTATCAAAATGATCAAAACGCTATAAGTAACCACCGTCCGCACCCAAGGCTGGTAAAGATTCCCAAAAGTATTGTCTTCCTTGCTTTTCCATATATTTTTCTCGTTAAAATATTTATTGGTTCCCATCAGAATAAAAAAAGCCACCAGAAAAACCATCATCATCCAAAGTGCCTGATCAATATAGGTGTACCAATAAAAAACAAAGGACCCCAAGTAAAGGGGCAAGAGAAGATAAAAGAATCTATTATCAAATAGTATCCGTCCGGTTATAAGTGAAACAAAACCTAATAAGATGCTCCATATCCATAAAACATTCTCAGCTTTAATATACGCTTTTCCTTGTATATAGCCTGAGATATCCAACGCAATATCTATGGAGCGGCTGGCAATATTAGAAATAATTGACACCTGATAATGGCTTAGAAGAATAAGTATGATAAAACTCAGAACCAATAACACATAAAAAATCAAAGGCTTTTTGACAAACACCCTGACAAGTCCGCTACCAAATACAATAATCAATATCTGCAGGAAAACAGGGATTTTAACACCTATGATAATACCGAGCAAGTGCATCAGGCTGAAAACCATAACAAAATAGATAGTCATACGAATCAGATTGTGCCTGCTGATTGGCTGCTTATCCATATTGTACCTCCATTGCTTCCTTAATGCTGGTATAGTGATCAATGATATAAATGTTTATCCCCTCATGTTTCAGCTTCTTCTCTATATCAGCATCTATATGGCCATTTCTGTTTTCACTGTCAGTCGCCACAATAAAAAGCGGATTAAGATTGCTCATTTTCAATCTTATCCCTTGAGCTCCCATCGTTTTATCCAGACAAGTTGTTATAATGATTACTGTCGTTCCGCGTCGAATAGTCTCGGCTCTTGTCTCCATAAAATCTCTGAAGTTTGAAGCGCCATTTCCCTTGAACAAAGCCATTGCCGTTAGAAATGGTTTGAGGTCCGATTTCTGTTGTCCTGACATTCGTATGGATTGTTGATTGTTCTGAGTCTCCAAGACAACTTCAACACGTTGGTCTAGACAATAGTTCACCATACAGATAGCTATATCCACGACCTTGTCCTCTAGTCGCCTATCCACATCTTTGTTGAAATACAAATGAAAATTGTCAATCAAGATCGTCACATAGGTGTCTCCTCTATTTTCATAGTCCTTGATAACTAGATTATCCTGCTTTGCAGACATTTTCCAATGGACTTTTTTGACCGAATCTCCCTCCTGATAAGGTTTAAGTGTCGAAATACGACTCTTGTCCGAAAAGGCAGGATCAAATACCCTTAGTTCTCCCAACTGTTGACTTGCCATAATTTCAAATGTGGACAGCTTGATGATTTTCGGATACACAATCAATCCCGAATCGCTTGAGATGGTTTTTTTAAGGGAAAAAAACCTAAAAACATCCTTTACTGTAACAACCATATCCCCCAGTTCATAATATCCCCTTCTCCTGAGAACAATTGATTCATTTTTTGAGAACTCCTGCTTTGATTCAAGTGATATGACCTCAACTTTGGATTCCCTACCACTCAATCGTTTGGCAATATTGCTGTTTAATTCCATATACGGGATTCGAAAAATACTCCTATTCTTGACAAGGTAATGGATATTGACCG
>DMAP01000079.1 GCA_003446975.1 Clostridiales bacterium
GGAAGGCGGATTTGAACCCTATGAGATAGCGGAACTGAAGTTAGCAGGTGCCCATGTTGTGACGCTAGGGCCACGAATTTTAAGGACCGAGACAGCAGGCATGGTAGCAAGTGCAATTTGCATGTATAAGACTAATAATATATAGGTGATTTTTTGAATGTATCATTTTACACTTTAGGATGTAAGGTAAATCAATTTGAAACAGAAGCGATGACACAGCTATTTAGAGATGAGGCCTTTGAAGTCATCGAACCAGGAAAAGCTTCCGATGTCTTCGTCATCAACTCCTGTACGGTCACATCAGCAAGTGATAAAAAAACTAGAAACATGATCAGCAGATTTAAAAGAATGAATCAGGATGCTATTATTGTTCTTGCGGGCTGTTATGCCCAATCAAAACAAGAGGATTTGAAAAACGAAGGAAATATCGATATAATAATAGGTACCAAATACAAGGACAAGGTTGTTGAATTTGTAAATGAGCATATTGAAACTAAGAATATGGTTTTCAAGGTCGATGAGTTCAATCGTGATGAGATCTATGAAAATCTTACCATTACCCATACTGAAGAGCGGACTAGGGCCAATATCAAGATACAGGATGGCTGCAGGCAGTTCTGCACTTATTGTATCATTCCATATGTCAGGGGACCTGTCAGAAGTAGGGAGATTAAGGATGTTTTGGATGAAATCATCCATTTGCATCAAAACGGGTATAAAGAAATTGTTTTGAATGGTATTCATATAACATCATATGGGTTTGACTTGACGGATACGAATCTGGTCAGATTGATCAGAGAAATAAATACATTGAATCTTGAAGGCGTCAGATTCAGACTTGGATCCCTCGAGCCGAGAGTGATTAGCGAGGCTTTGATTCAGGAAATGATCAAAGGTGATTTTTGCGATCATTTTCATCTATCTCTTCAAAGTGGCTCGAATTCTGTTCTTGATAGAATGAACAGAAGATATACCACAGAGGGTTATTATGATAAGGTGGAACTTATCAGAAGATATATGCCTGATGCAGGCATCACAACAGATGTGATTGTCGGGTTTCCCGGGGAAACGGAAGAAGAGTTTGAAGAAACTTGCCAGTTTATAGAAAAGGTCAGATTTTCCAAGGTGCATGTTTTCCCATTTTCACCAAGAGAGGGCACTAAAGCATTTGATATGCCCGACCAAATTACAGGCAAGATTAAAAAAGAAAGGACCAATAGATTGATCGGATTATGTAACCGGGTATCTCAGGATTTCTACGAAAGGTTTTTGGACAGAACGGTGGATGTCCTTTATGAGCAGCGAGATGAAAAAGGCTATTACATAGGGCATGCCACAAATTACCTGACTACCCATACTTATTCAGATGATGATTTGCACAACGCTAGAAAACATGTCCGAGTCAGCTCTATTGATAGCCATACACTGATAACTGAGGAGGTGACATTGTGAAAAACTGTTTGTTTTGTAAAATCGCTAATAAGGAAATACCATCAGAGATTGTCTTTGAGAACGAAGACGTTTTGGCGTTCAATGACATCAATCCCCAATCGCCTGTCCATGTTTTGGTCATACCAAAAAAACATATCTTGTCCTTGAACCAGATAGATCATACCAATAGTCAAGTCGCATGCAAATTGCTTGAGGCGATACCTGTTATCGCTGAAAAAACGGGTATCTTTGAATCTGGATATCGCGTGGTATCCAATTGTGGAGCAGATGGGATGCAGTCTGTGGACCATTTGCATTTCCATGTGATGGGAAAGAGACTGATGAAATGGCCACCGGGTTAGATTTGAAAAATAACAGTTGAAAATAATTTTTAGTTAATGTATAATGTACAAGTGCAATTTGAGATAAGACAATATTGTATTATGAGGGGAGGGTCGCAGATGACAGAGGTTAAAGTAAGAGAAAATGAATCTTTGGATAATGCATTGAAAAGATTTAAAAGACAATGTGCTATCACTGGCGTTCTCTCTGAAGTAAGGAAAAGAGAGCATTACGAAAAGCCAAGCGTGAAGAGAAAGAAGAAAGCTGAAGCTGCCAAGAGAAAGAAAAACAAAAAGATTGGTAAATAATTGAGGTGAAGGTATGTCTTTAAAAGAGAAGCTTATGGAAGACTTGAAGGCTTCAATGAAAAATAAAGACAAGGTAAGAAAAAACACTGTAACCATGATTAAAGCGGCAGTTACACAAATGGAAGTAGACAACAGAATGGCCTTGACCGATGACGATGTAATCGGCATAATCGCCAAACAGGTGAAACAGAAAAAAGACAGTATAGAGGACTTCAAAGCTGGCAATCGGGAAGACTTGGTTACACTTACTGAAGAGGAAATTGCTATTTTAACTGAATATTTGCCTGAGCAGCTTAGCCTGGAGGCATTGGAAGAAATAGTGGTTAATGCTATCAAAGAAACCAATGCACAAACCAAGAAAGACATGGGAAAAATCATGGGGAAGATAATGCCCCTGATTAAAGGCAAAGCCGATGGCAAGCAGGTTAATGAAATAGTATCGAAATACTTAAGTTAAAAAAAGACCCTAGGGTCTTTTTTTATGCCAATTCCAAGGCTATTTCCATCATATCCGTCAGTGTTTTCTCTCTTTCTTCTGAAGTTGTCATCGAATGGTCCACAAGACTGTCACTGACTGTCAGAATAGCCAATGCATTTGCACCGAGCTTAGCAGCGTGCATATATAGTGCGGCGGCTTCCATTTCCACTCCTAAAACACCTAAGGCAGCCCATTTTTTCCAAGCATTTGGATCTGCATCATAGAAAATATCGCTGGATAAAATATTTCCGATAACAACTGGGATATTTTTTTCGTCAGCAGCCCTTTTCGCTTTTTCCAGCAATGCATATGAAGCTGTCGGGGCATAGGTTCCGGGAAGGCCAAATTGAGAAGCAAAATTTGAGTTTGTCGATGCGCTCATGGCTAAAATGACATCTCTTACTTTGACTTCCTTTCTAAATGAACCGCATGATCCGATTCTGATTAGATTTTTGACATTGTAATCGACTATCAGCTCATGCGAATAAATGCCGATAGAAGGCATACCCATACCAGTACCTTGAACTGAGATTCTTTTTCCTTTATAATAACCTGTATAACCATAAATACCCCTGACTTCATTGTAACAAAAGACGTCATCGAGATACTTTTCTGCCAAAAACCTAGCCCTTAAAGGATCACCGGGCAAAAGTATGGTTTCAGCAATTTCTCCTTTTTTAGCACCAATGTGTATTGTCATAGTAACACCTCCATTTTCATTCTAACAAATGTTTATTGGATATACAATTTTTTTATCATTTTGTTTGTGTAGAAATTAGTGATAGCTTATGATATTATTGACTAAACAGACATACCAAACGGAGGATAAATGGAACAATTCGAGAAGCAGATTAATCTGGAGAACAGCAATTTGGTCCCGCTTATTTTTGGGCAAATGGATAAGAATCTAAGACAAATCAAAGAGCTTTTTAAAATAGATCTACTGGTAAGAAGTAACATATTGAAGATAATTGGAAAAAAACAAGATGTTGAGACTGTCCAAAAGTTGATTGAGGATATTCTAAACGGGTTTAAGGATGAGGGCTTTTTGCCGGAATCAAAGTTCAACTATCTTTTGAAATACTATGCAGAGGGCAATGTGGAGAGAGTGGGGGATTATCTTAACGATGTCATAACAGTGACTTCCTCTGGCAAAATGATCAAACCAAAAACCATAGGGCAAAAGATATACATCAATAATATTAGAAAAAATGATATCGTCTTTGGCATTGGACCGGCCGGTACAGGAAAGACATATCTGGCAGTGGCAATGGCCGTGGATGCTTTCAGGAAAAAAGAGGTGGACCGGATCATATTGACAAGACCTGCGGTAGAAGCTGGAGAGAAACTGGGATTTCTACCAGGTGACTTGCAGGAGAAGGTTGATCCCTACTTGAGACCTCTCTATGATGCCATGTTCGAAATCATGGGTGCAGAAAACTATCTGAAGTATTTGGAAAAGGGAATGATCGAAGTGGCACCCTTGGCATATATGAGAGGGAGAACCATCGACTCAGCGTTCATCATATTGGATGAGGCTCAAAATACGACCAAAGAGCAGATGAAGATGTTTCTGACCAGACTAGGATATGGCTCCAGAGCTGTTGTTACAGGTGACGTGACTCAGATAGACCTTCCTTTGGGAAAACGGTCGGGACTGAAGGAAGTGGAGATTATACTAAAAGATGTTGAAGGTATTGGATTTGTATACTTTGATAAAAAAGATGTCGTGAGACATAAGCTGGTCCAGGATATCATAAAAGCATATGAGACTTATGAGAAAAAAGGGGTGAGCAACA
>DMAP01000127.1 GCA_003446975.1 Clostridiales bacterium
GCGTTGTAAGCACCTCTACAGAGAAGCGGTTTTTTAAGTCATCAACATCCGTTACCCTGCCAGCTGATTTGAGATATCTATTCGGAGTATGTGTACCTATACCCTCACCAAGAAAATAGGAATAACGGCGTGGATTGGAATATTCCTTAGACTTTCTGTCTCCATCCCATTTGCGGTCAATACATACCAATGAGATTCTGAAATTTGCAGGGTTATCTTCCGGAACGAAAGCTATCAACGCTCTTTCATACCAGCTGCATTGGCTCAAAATTCGGAATGATTCTTTTGAAAGTGAAACTCTTGCGTCATTTGTTGAAGTGTGTTTGATCTCAAATACATCCAATTCCAAAGATTTACATTCGCCAATTTTGGTAATGGTACTGGAATACTTGAAAACTCCGTCCGGCGCCTTTGTTTCAACATTTTCTAAATAATCTTCTGGCAGGAACTCTGTGTTTACGAAGTTTATGAAATCGGCGCGGTTGTACGCTTTATTAAAATCCATAGTAATACTGGTTATTGCTTAGATAAACTCTTCTGAAAAAATAATAGTTTCTTTTCCGTTGTCCACATTGTTGGCGGTGGTGATGATTCTGTTGATGTATTCCGGCTCAATCTCTTTTATCAGATTATGTGCAGTCTGCTTGGTAATTTTGTTGATATACCTTAATTCATATCCGGAGAGAGCATCCATAATTATCATTGTCTGCAAATCCAGCAATTAATCTTTGGGCAGAACGTCCATTTCTATTAACTTCCTGATAACAGCCAAGGCCTCTTTTCTGCTCTTTTCTCCTTTGTCATGGGCTGTTCCTTTGAACAGATGCTCTTTCAGATTCCGGTAAACGGCATCAAACCCGACAGAAACTTTGAAAGGCAGCTCGTTTTCTTTAGCATTGAAAATTGCCAACGCATCTTGAGAAGTAACGGCCTCAGTATTCAAAAAGGCATCGCCGAATTTGAAAACAAAGTCGTTTCCTTTTTTCCCGAACATCAAGATACCAAGGTTTGTTCCCTTTTTCTTACGGGCAATCTTTACTCTGTGCGGTATGGATAGTGCTTCTTCCATTTGAGGAGTCCCTTTAAACGAGTTGAGGTATTTGCGGTAAGGCGTTTCCCAAGACTGTTCTTCATTTTTTTGCAACTCCTTGTCGTAGCGCTCTTTAAAAAATGCAGTTAGCTTCTCTTCGCTGGTAAGAATTTTAGTGTCTTCACCCATTATGGCGTGGATCATCTTCATTTTAAGTATTGAAATCTCTTTCGTTCTAGTTTCCCTCTCTCCTATGTCAGTAGGGAAAAAGTTGTAGATATAGAGTTCATTAAACACCTTTTTATTGATACGATTAATACGCCCCACTCTCTGGATTACTCTTGTCGGGTTATACGGAATATCATAATTGAAGACAGCACCGGCCCTATGCAAGTTGTATCCCTCGGAAATGGCATCCGTTGCAATCAATATATGATAGTCGTTCTCTTGCTCCTTCGGGTCGGCTCCTGCATCAAAATTCAACCGGATGCGTTCCTTATTGGCTCTGGATGAATCGGCAGAAGTATAGTGGAAAATCTTCAATCCATCGTTTTTGAGTTCATTGCCAAGATAATTGGCAGTATCGGCATACTGAGTAAAAACCACAATTTTTCTCTCAGGCTCATTTTTTGACATTTTTCTCAGCAGTTCTCTGAAAGTGTGAAGCTTAGGATCAGTATTGACCTTATCCCATTTTTCCTTGATGGAAAGTAGGATGGCAATATCTTTCTTTACATCGGGTACAAAGCTGTCGTTGATATAATCCATATCTATTTCAAACAGACCTTTTTCCTTGAAAGAATCCAATTTTTCTTCAATGAGTGTATAAGTGTCATCACCGTCATTGTCATCAGGATTTTCGTAAAATGAATCGATAGAGGGCAAATAGCCCTTTTTGAATATAGGTATCTTATGTCTTTTTTCAATCCATGCCAGAGCATGCTGAGAGGAATAAATCATATAATCCAAGGAAGTCCTGAAAGCCGCAACAGAACTTTCAAAACGCCCCACCAGAAGCCGCCTCATGAATTTTGACAAGTTCCTTTGTGTGCCCAGGAATAAATTGTAATTCATTCCCGTAGCTTTCTCTATCTCCTCACTGAGCTTTTCCTGTTTCTCCGGGATCACATATGTTACCGGCTGGTATCTGGTAGCTTTGAAAGAGTATTCTTCTATTGGATCTTCATCTTTGTTAAGCTTAGGAGAAATAAGATCAAGCGTTTCAATGTATAATCCCTTTAATTCTCCAAGATTATATTCCAGTGATTGAGGATCTTTCACTTCTGGGAATTCTATGTTCTGTTTTTTCAAGTCATTTTTGTATTCCTTGATATTCTCCAAATCCAATCTTGAACGCCTGATAACAAGGGGTGAAATGATATTCCTGATCCTTTTAGCAATAATATTTGCTTCTTTCTCCTCTTCCTCCGGTGTAATCTTTTTATCTCTCTTATCCTCGGACAGTTTTTTATAGGCAGTAATCAGCTCTTTAAACTCTGCTCCAAGGTTCTCAACAGTCTTTAACGTAGATTTTGAGGGTATCTGGAATAATTTTAGCATTGAATAAATATCGGCAGGTCTGTTGTTGAAAGGGGTTGCCGTCAGTAATATGACTTTGTTCCCTGAGCAAAGTTTATGCAATAGGGAATAGTCCTGTATATGCTCGTTTCTGTATTTGTGTGCTTCGTCTATAATAATCAAGAATGGTTCTTTACCTTTAGATACCCTGTTAAAATGTTTCAATGCCTCTTCAATCTTACCGTTGCTGAAAACTGTCGCAGGGAATACAAACTCATCTTTATAGATCTCCCATTGCGGTTTCAAGTGAGGTGGTGCAATAATGATTGTCTTCATCTTCATATTGTGAGCAACAGTAGAGGCGATAATACTCTTACCAAGTCCCACCACATCAGAAATAATAACCCCGTTATGGTTGTTAATGGAGTTAATTGCCATATTTACCGCATCAGTCTGGTACATAAGGTTCAGGAATTTGCCACCGGTTATATCGTGCGAGGTAAGAATGTTTTCATTTACAGGAATTGAGAAGTATTCATGTAATACCCTTAAATACAAAGCGTGAGGTGAATACAACTTCTCGTACCAGATACGTTTAATCACCATATCGTCAAACTCATCCAAATTGTCTTTATCTGCTATTACAATAGATGTTGCCCAAAGCTCGTCAAATACTTCTTTCCCATCGGCATAGTCTTCGCTTCCTCGTAAAATTGCATTTAGCTCCCTTCTCCCTTTCAAACCGGCAAAAGACAGGTTGCTTGAACCTGTAATAACCGTACCCGGATATGTTCCTGAAACCGTATCTTCCTCCCGATTCTCAAATAGATACATCTTGGCGTGATTTGGTTCTTCTGTTTTATGAATCTCTAATGTACCGTTCTTTATCTTCTCATAGAATAACTTGAATGCCTTTTGCTGCTCTTCGCTGTCAAAAAAGTCTGTATCATTGAATATTTCAACCAAAGAGGAGTACAGATCAGCTTTCTTCTGACTTCTCGATTTATTGGATGTCATAAAGTTGTCCACCTCTCTAATCTGATTAAGAATGCCTTTCTCAATCTCCAGTCCTATGAGTACTTTTAAATGAGTGTTATTCAGCTTGGTATATAGTTCGGTAAAGCCTGAAAAATAAAAATATCCCACCAGAAAGTAAGCATTATCGCATTTTGGCAATATGCTTTCTATAACTTCAGAAAGAAATTTGCCTTTGTTGGTTATGAATTGTTTTCCCATAGTATTTCTATTTATCAGATATTGCCCTAAACCTACCGTTCAGCTCCTCTATCCTCTCCATCAGCTTTTCAAAAGCAAGTGATTCTCCGTAAATGAATATCTCCTGCATCATATGATAGTCCCCTCTATATGCATCAATAACGCTTGCCGGAGGAATGAAGTTAATCGTAGCTGGACTGTGAAGACTGTAATCGATGCCTCGGATTGGCGAGTAGTCTTTCCTATGCTGAATTATGGTATTATACATCGCTATGTCCACCAATGCCTCCTGAGCAAACTTCGTGTCCATCAACTTCTCCAGATCGTATAGGTGGCGCGACATTCTAATGGTGCGTATTCTTGTTTTCTGAAACTCTTCATGAAGCAGAAACGCCTTTTCGAGGAATGTCCTTGTCGGATAAACTGTGTTAGCCATGAACGGAGCATCTATAAAGTTTTCTTTGGGGAAATAAGATGCAATAAATGATTTGTATTCTATCACTTCACATGGCTCCCAAAGGGATCTGCAACTGATTTCCACCTTAACACTTGGCGGAATATAGCTTTTTCTGTCCTCAACAATAGAATCGTAATGAATATTGATTGTAGACGGATCGGCATCTGATGTAGTGCTCTCCTTAAATTCCAAAGTATAACCACTAACTCCCATTTCTCTGAGGATAGTATCCAATTCCTTACAGAGTGTTTCCTGGATATATTTTCTTGAAACTTTGCGAAGTTTGTCCCGTTGCGATTCCGTCTCACCCTTTATGTTCCAGAAAGACTTGTCTATTGCTACGTCAATATCTTCACTGAATCGGGTAATCAGATTCCACCCCTTACTGAGAGAAGTTCCTCCTTTAAAATTTATGGCAGCTGAACAGGACGATTGAAACAATGCCTTCAATACAGCCGTTACCCACCAATCCTTCTCAATAGAACTTTCATCCATGCCGGTATCATTAGAAATGGTGCTTAAAGAAGACCTTCTCTCGCCTATTTCAATTTCAAGCCAGTTACTCATAGTCAAATGATTTTAGTAATTGGTAATAATATCTTCCTGATCCAAG
>DMAP01000074.1 GCA_003446975.1 Clostridiales bacterium
AATATGGTAATCTACCATTTCTTTTATCATATCTGACAAAGATTTTTCCGACTTCCAATTTAATACTTCATGAGCTTTGGATGCATCTCCAACAAGGGGTACATCTTCTGCTTGTCTATATAAGGTTGGATCCTGCTTGACATAATCCAGATAATTTAATCCCAAATATGAAAAAGCCAAATTACAAAATTCGTCCACTGAGGTAAGTTGACCAGTTGCAACGACAAAGTCATCTGGTTTGTCTTGTTGCAGCATTAACCACATTGCTTTTACATAATCAGGTGCATAACCCCAATCTCGTTTTGCCTCTAAATTCCCAAGAAAAAGTTCATTAGTCAGGCCTAACTTAATCTTCACCGCTCCAAGTATTATTTTACTGGTTACAAATTCAGTACCCCTCCGGATTGATTCATGATTGTACAAAATTCCATTACATGCAAACATATTATAGTTATCCCTATAATTGCATGTCAGATGGTATCCTGTGACCTTTGTTATTCCATACGCAGAACGGGGATGGAACGCAGTCTTTTCATTTTGTGGGGAGTGCTCTGCTTTTCCAAACATTTCAGAGGATCCCGCAAAGTAAAACTTACACTTGGGGGCAGCTTCTTTTAATACCGAGAGGATATAATGGGTTCCGTTCACATTGGAATTAAAGATCGAGAATTCATCTTCAATCGAATAGGATACATAAGATGTAGCAGCCAGATGGTAACACTCATCAGGCCGTACTTGTTTTACAATATTTAACATGGATGGATAGGATTCGATCGAGGCTGGGTGGAGGGTAATTTGGTTGATGATGCCAGCCAAGCGCCACAAACTTTGAGTTGGATTTTCCAGCTCACTTCGCATTACAATCCCGTGAACTTCATATCCCTTGGATAATAATAATTCAGCAAGATAGGATCCATCTTGCCCTGATATTCCAGTGATTAATGCCTTTTCTGTCATAGAATTTTCCCCAGACCCGATTTTTTTCCGCCCCATTTGACATTGTGAAAAATTAATAAGTACTCCAATATTCAATCTATCATTGAAGTAATCTTATCCCAAATTTGAATTGTTGTATATTCCCAATTAAATTTTTGTGCTTGCTTGATTCCTGCACATTTCATCTTATTCATTAGGTCTGCATTCGACAGTACTGCCTGGATAATTTTTTTAATATCATCCGGATTATTTGGATCACAATAAACTGCGACATCTCCGCAAACTTCCCTAAGTGCGGGAATATCTGACGCAATCACCGGACAACCACAGGCCATTGCTTCGAGGGGTGGCAATCCAAATCCCTCGTAAAATGAAGCGTAAATGAAGCATGCCGCATGTTCATAGAGCGCCCGCAATTCCTGATCATTGACATAACCCAAATTTACATAAGTTGGATCAGGGGAGGCATCCATATTCTTAAAAACCTTTGAAAAGGTTCCCCCGGCAACAATGAGATCAAAATCTTTTTTTTCAATACTGTTCGTCGCAAGCATAACACCCTTATAATTTTTATGTGCACTCTGGCTTCCAACAGTAAATAAGTATGGACGCTGACTGAGATTGTATTTTTTTAGAATTCGTTCATCCGCTGCAATTTCCAGGATATGTTCATGCCCAAGCGGAACAACTACTATTTTCTCTGTTGGTATACTACAGTACTTCATCAATTCTTTCTTTGAGAAATCTGAATCGGTGAAAATAATACGAGCAATCTCCCCCATTGTTTTTAGGATGAATCGGTATTTTAAGAGGAACATCGGGGTATATGTCTTTGGATAGCCAAACACCGATGCATCATGAATGGTTAATAGTTGCCTGTCTCCACCAAATATCGGCGCAATGTTACATGGACTAAAAAGGATTTTTTTTCTTGCAAAAAGGGGGAGGGAAATTTGTTCCCACAAATTGTTTTGTAAATAACCAATACACTTCACCTTGATTCGTTGATACTTTGGAATGTCCCGGGTATTGGGTGGAACTGCTAGTATAATCGAATATTGGTCTGAATCAATTTGACCATCAATCAACAACTGGTCCAAGTGCCGCATCAATTCATGGGCGTATCTTTGAACTCCAGTAATTTCTTGGGTTAAAAAGCGACCATTGATTATGACTTCATTCATTAATAAATGTTTCCTTCAAGAAAGTTCTTACCATTGAGGTGTTTCCTAACTATCTACAAAGGCTCGGATTTTTTCAATGAACTTAGCACCATCGAATTTTTTTGCCCATTCCCGAATGTGTACTGGATCAAAAATCCGTGTTTCAAAGGTGCGAATACAATCTATCAACGAATTTACATTTTGATCGGGAAAGAACAGCCCCGTTTCATTCTCTAGGATAGTCCCTAAAGCTCCGCCATTTCCATAGGCCAAAACCGGAACGCCGCTGGCTTGTGCTTCCAGGGGAACGATTCCATAATCTTCATAACTAGGAAAGAGTAAGGCTTTTGCATTTTTATATAGGTCGCGTAATTGTGTATCATCAACACGACCAACAAATTTCACCGTTTCTCCAGCTATTCTTTCAAGTGCTTCCCGTTCGGGGCCATCTCCTGCGACAATTAATGGCCTGTGGAGTCTGTTACATGCTTCGATTGCGATGTCAATTCTTTTATGGGAGACTAATCTCGAGACTGTCAGGTAATACTGGCCTTTGGAATCCGATAAGGAGAAATCGGCCACTGACACCGGTGGATTTATCACAGTTGGTTTGATCTCATAGATCTTTTCAATTTGATGTGCAATATTTTGACAGGAAGTCGCAATCTTATCAATTTTTTGCGTATTCTTGATGTCCCATTTCCGAAAAAGTGGAACTAAATTTTTTATGAAGGGTGCAGTAAACCCTGGTGTGGGTAAACTCTGCGGAGTATATGATTTGGGTCTCCATAATAAGCGAAATGGCGCATATAGATATCCGAAATGTTTGGTACTGCCAGCTGTTTTGATGAACTTTGCAAGATAGGTTGATGAGGAAAGCACGACG
>DMAP01000255.1 GCA_003446975.1 Clostridiales bacterium
TGTTACCATATCATCACCTCTTGACTATTCTAATATACAACTGTTGTATTTTGCAACTATTAAATATCCTTCACCAATTTTCATTTTAATAGTTGGCCAATCAATCAGTAAGAACCATATCTCCTTCATTCAAACCGGAAATGATTTCGATATAATCACTATCCTCTAACCCTTTGACTATTTGTTTATCTACCATTTGACCATTTTCAACAACAGTAACATAGTATTGTCTGTTTTTTTCAAAAACAGCGTTTTCCGGTACCAACAACACATCCTCTTTTTCTTCAATGGTTATTTCAACATCAACATTGGTTCCCAAAACCAATTGGTCAAAAGTATCGGGCAGTCCTACAGTAACTGTTACTCTCTTTTGTACCACTCCCAGTTCTGATACTTTGGATACGGCTTTCGGATAGATTTTAGTAACATTCAACTTTTCAATGAAGAGTTCCAAGTCTTTGTTTTCTATCGAGGCAGGCATATTTTTCTTGATTCTCACAGCTTCATCCACCAAAAAGTCAGCATATACAGACTTATTTGAAGGATCCTGCAATTCAAGAACCATGGTTCCTGCCATGGGGATGCTGCCGACAAATGCATTCAACTCTGTTATGATTCCATCAAAATTCGCTTGCACCACATAATTGGATCTGGACTTCTCCAGTATATCCAAGGTGACAGCGAGGCTCTCTATCTGTGCCTCATATTGTTGTTTAACATCTGATGAGACACCTTTGACCAATAGATTGTACTGGTTATTCAATAAGGCAATCTGATTCCTCAATTGAGTGACACTCAACTCTGCTGAATCAAGCTCTGATTTGGCAATAACACCCTCTGCATATAACTTTTGCGATCTTTCCAATGCCTCTTCAGCGAGAGCAAGGTTGTTTCTGATGCCTGCAATTTCCAGCCTAACACTATTGACTGTTTCAAAGTCTACACCTTTAACCGCTTCATTGAAAGCCGATTCGAGTGATTTGATCTCCTGATTCACTTTTTCTATCTCAAGATCTATGGTTGATTCGTACTCCAGTAGCGTATCACCTGCTTCAACAAATTCTCCCACTTCAACGTGGATTGATTTGATTTTTTTCATGCCATCGCTAAAATAGCCATTGATATTGTCGGATAGGATTTCTCCGCTTTCTATAAAAACATTACTTATGTTTCCTCTAAAGACAGCAGTTGAAGTATACGCCTCCTCTGTTGACACCATATTGGTATAAGCATAATATATGCCAATCGATGATAGAATCAATATAAGTCCTATGATAATCCTTTTTCTATTTTTCATCATTTCCTCCAAAGTTAAGATGTTCGGCTTTTTAGAGCCTCTATGAAATTAAGCGTTCTGATCTTTTTATAGGTTATCAGTTGTGCGATTGTCAGACAAATGATTGTAAACATATAGGCATAGAAGATATTCTTAACATTAATAGGCGCATCAAACGTATAGAGGTCTGAAACATAAACCGTTCGCAATGCGTCAATCAGCAGTTTTCCCATAGGTAAACCATAAACAAAGCCAAGGGCTGACATGACTGCATTTTCCTTCAAGATTATACCGAATATCTCTGTTTTAGTGAAACCCAAGACCCTCAAGGATGAAAACTCCATGCTTCTTTCATTGATACTTAGTATGGTCATACTGTAAATGATGACAAATCCCAGTAGCCCTGAAAATATAACCATAAAAACAACCGCCAGTATAGTCAGATCCAGGTATTCCAAAAATGCATCCTGCATTTCACCAATTGATTGGACTCCACCAATGTTCTTAAGTGAATTGAGATCCTCTCCAATGTTTTTATCCGTATTGATGTAAGCGCCATTGAAGGAACCTTTGCCAGTCAAGGTTTCCATATATGATAAATCCATATAAACATTAATACCCAGTATCTGTTTGATGACTCCCTCGACTACCACATAGACATCATTTCTGCCTGGGATATAGTTATTTATCAGCACCCTATCGCCAATATCCACATCAAGTGCTTGTGCTAGATTGTAAGATAACAGAGCACCTGTTTTTGGTAGATCTACACTGTTGCCTTGGTAATCCTTAAAGTCAAAGAACTTGGTGTTTTGTTGAAGTCCGATTATGTTGACAGCCTTTTTCAGCCTTCCGTTTGATACCTCAAAGGGCATTTCCATTTTACCCTCAATGTAATCAGGCTTGATGATCTTTTCCAAGTCCATGATCGCATTTTTACTCAATGGCTGTGAGAACTGAATAATGTAATCCATCTTCATAAACCCGCCATAATGATCTGTGAACATTCCTCCCATCAAGTCAGAGAGCCAGAAGGTCATAAGAGACATGGCTACCGTAAAGGCAGCCCCCAGACTGATAAAGACAAACTTTTTTTTGTCTCTGAAAATATTGCGGAAGACTATTTTCCATGTAAATGATACCTTTCTCCATATGGAAGGAAGCTTTTCAAGCAGTATTCTGTTGCCTTCCTTTGGAACCTCAGGCCTCATAGATTCCGCAGGTGATATTTTCAACACCCTCCTGGCACCGTATAAGCCAGCCACTGTACAAAAAACTGTGGTCAGGATTATGGCGCTTACTATATTCATTGGGTCAACTTTCACTTTTAGCAATGGTATATAAAAAAATTCAAGATACATTCGGGTCATTACGCCTGACATGAGTGTTCCTGTAAAAATCCCCAGAACACCTCCAACTGAGCCAATGCTGACAGCATACATGGTATAGTGCCTCAATACCTGACTATTGGAGTATCCCAATGCTTTCAGTATGCCTATAACCAATCGATCATTTTTGACATTACGCGAAATCATGGCTGATAGGATAGCTGCGGCAACAAACAAAAAAACAATAGGAATGAAACCTGAAATCTGCTTGACTCCGTTGATTTCCTCAAACATGACGCTATTGCTAAGCTGGTCTTCTTTTTCTATTAAGCGTATGATACCATATTTATCGAATCTATTCTCAAACAGCTTCTCGGTCTCTTTATACTTGCTTTCATCAACTAGTGTCAACACAAGATCATTGTAGATCCCTTTCATGCCTGTGACCAATCCGACAAAATCTCTTTCGAGGAAAACAATGCCGAATTTATCCGGTCTAGGCATCAGGGCCTGCTCATCTTCCATGACGTAGGTAAACTCAGGACTGGAAACCAATCCTTTAACCAGGAGTGGATATCGAACGCCATTGATCTGAACGGTTATGCTGTCTCCCACATCAATGTTTCTTGCCTCGGCAAACTGCTTCTGAATCAGTACTTCTCTGTTGCTAATGGTTCTAGACCCTTTTTCGACAAATAATTTGTTGATCTGATTTTCATACTTGTCAACGGTGACAATCCTGACACTTACTTTTTCATCACGGTTGCCCGTAATCATTGGTGCATCTAATACAATTCTTGCATCCACTTCTTTTACATTGTCAAGATTTTCCAGATTATGAACCTCGCTCTCCGGAAAATGCATCATCTGCACATAGACATCTCCGAAGTTGGTCAAATCATAGAACTCCAGCAAGGAGGTCTCAAGGTTGGTTATTGCACTGTTCATGGCAGTATAGGTAAAAAGTCCGGTTATTACCACTATCAAAATCGCAATATTCTGGCCTTTTGAGTGTTTAATCATTCGAAGAAGCCTGAGATTCAGTTTTTTCATTACCACTCAATCCTTTCAGGGTCTATTGGACTATCATTTGTGTAGCTGTCTATGATTCTTCCACTTCTCATCTTTAATACCCTGTCGGCCATTTGTGCTACAGGTGTATTGTGGGTAATCACAATTACTGTTCGTTTGAAATCCAGGTTGACTTGCTTAAGAACTTTGAGAATAGATATACCGGTCTCAAAGTCAAGGGCACCTGTTGGCTCATCGCATAGCATGACTTCGGGATTTTTGGATGCGGCCCTTGCGATAGCAACCCTTTGTTGCTCTCCACCACTCATCTGGGAAGGAAAATGATTGGCTCTATCCTGCAAGTTCACAGCTCTTATCACTTCATCAATATCAAGCGTATCTTCACAGATTTCTACTGCCAACTCAATGTTTTCCCTAGCAGTCAGATTGCCAAGAAGATTATAGAACTGAAATATGAATCCAACATCTTTTCTTCTGAAATTAGTCAGTTTTTTTTCATTATAACCCGTTATGTCCTGATCTTTGAAATAGACTTTTCCACTGGAGGGAACATCCATGCCCCCCATAATGTTAAGCAGTGTGCTTTTACCTGAACCGCTTGGCCCAAGAATAACAACAAACTCACCATCATATATCTCAAAGCTGACCTCTTTTAAAGCTTCTACAATGACTTCCCCCATCTGATAATGCTTGCTCAGGTTTTCAATTTTAAAGAGAATTTTACTCATTGCTAACCTCTCTATTTAACGCTTCTTTTTTTAATGATATCACAATCTCCTGATACTACGTTCATTATACTACAACTTATTGTACACTGCATTAAAAAATCCACGTCAATTACGCGACGTGGATTTTTAATCATCACTTATACAAGCTCACCATTGGTTCTGATTGTCACTTCCTTGTAAGGCACTATGCATTGGGCTGCCAACATGGCTTGTTTGACAGCCTGTATGATTCCGGAACAGCAAGGGACTTCCATTCTCACAACAGTAATGCTTTTTATCTGATTTTCTGTAAGAATAGCTGCAATCTTATCTCTATTATAGTTGTTGTCATCCAACTTTGGACAGCCTATCACAGTAACTTTGCCTTTGATAAACTCTTTGTGGAAATTGCCGTAAGCATAGGCTGTACAATCTGCAGCTATCAATAAGTCAGCATTTTCGAAGTATGGCGCATTTGGACTCACCAGTTTCAGCTGAACCGGCCACTGCATAAGCTCTGAGGAAAAAATTTCAGGCTGTTGTTCCTGTACAGCTGTTCTCACCGCTGCCTTCGGTGTCTTTCTTTCAATGCTTTTCATTGCGGTTCCCGGACATCCACATGCCATGGTCTCGGGTATTTTCTTTTCTTTCAGTTTTATATTTTTCCGGCTGCTGTCGAAACTATCAGTATCTTTCTCCACCATGTGAATCGCATCAACCGGACACTTGGGTAGACACATTCCCAACCCGTCACAGTAAGACTCACTCACTAGTTTGGCCTTCCCATCTATAATTTCAATCGCTCCTTGCATGCAGGCACCTGCGCACAGTCCGCAACCGATACATTTATCTTCTTGGATTTCTATAACATTTCTCTTCACTTTCGTTCTCCTATAAGGTTATTTGTTGACCTTATTTTACACGAAACAATAAGAAAAGTTCGTAACATATGTTACGCATAGAAAGTTAATATTTGTTGTATTCTGATTTAAATCGGTACATTCGCTCATCTGCAACCCTAAGCAATTGGTCAAGCTCGGTTCCATCGATTCCAAACTCAGCTATCCCAAAGCTAAAGGTGCAGAAAATTGAAGCCCCGGACAGCTGTATTAGATGATTTTCCATCTCTTTCAAAAACTGAATCAACCTATCATACAAGGCATTTTTCTCAGAGTTAAAAAACATTCCCATAAACTCGTCACCGGCATACCGTGCAATTACATCGCTTTTTCGGACTATCTCAGTCAATTTTTTGGAGAACGCCACAATAACAGCGTCACCAGCCAGATGTCCAAAATGATCATTGACATATTTCAGTTTGTTTATATCAAAGATAACAATGTTGAAATGTTCATCATACCGCAAAGCCTTTTCCCTGTTTGTGATAAAAAATTCTTCAAAGTAATTTCTGTTGTATAAATTAGTCAGGCCATCGTATCTGGAAAGATATAAAGTCTTTTCAAACATCAAATGCTTAGCGATGGCAATCTCAATATGACTCTGAATAAAAGCCATCATTCGCTCATCATTATCATCAAACTTATTAAGCTCAAAAGAATCCAGGCTCACAACACCATATAATTCCTGGTCAACATAAATCGGTGCCGTTATGGCTGATTGAATGAAAACTTCTCCTACTTCTGTTGTGTTCAGACTATAAAAGCTATCAAATGTCTTGACATCGTCAATACGTGCCAAGCTTTTCATTTCCCCCGCAGTAGCTCTATATAAAAACGAATCCTCTATGGGAATCTCAAAATCCTGTATGCTTTCCTGGTCGAATCCGATATGGGCTACTACTTTTAGTCGATCACCCTTTTTAATCATTATTGACCCTAATGTGGCATGTTTGATGGACTTCAGAGCATTTATGAGTATGATGTTGTATATACGTTCCAACTCGTTTATTTTCATAATGGACTGGGAAATCTCCAACATGGATTCTCTCAGCTGAAAGCTGTCTTCCAATGCTTTGTTCTGATTGGTTAGTATAATATGATTCTCAGAAATTTCTACGAAATACTCCTGGATCTTCTCTAATAGTCCATTGACGGTTTGCCTCAACTCGAAGAATACATCCTTTTTATCTAGACTTAACCTTTGATTGATTTCATCTCCAACAGGAATGGAAAGAATGTCCCGATTCAAAATTGAAATAGGTTCAATGATATATCTCCTTATAAAAATGAATAAGAGTAAAAACACGATGACTGTTGATAGAGCTGCTATTAAAAAACTAATCCTAATCTGATCAGATTGGTTCGTAATACTCGTCGTTTCTATGAAGCTGCCTACTATGAAGTCTGTGTTGCTTACAGATTTGTAAGCCAAGTACCCTCTTGTGCCATCCACAACCGCTTCTTCAACTCCCGCTTCACCAATAATCAAATCGGGAGACATGATATCAGATATATTTTTTAGCTCGATGGTCTCATCTGATAATTCATAGGGATTATGTGGATGGGCAAGTATATTCCCCTTGCTGTCTATAATAAAAGAATAACCATTGTCACTGATTGCAGATAGATTGACAATACTCAGCATGTTTCCTATTGAAATGTCTCCTGCCACCACGCCCATCAGTTGACTGTCTTGATCATACACCGGTTGGGCAACAGTCAAAACCCACTGATTCCCTGAAGCATTCAGAAAGGCCTCTGTATAGACCAGTTTGTTTTCTGTTGTCGCCTTGACATACCAAGGTCTTGTTCGCAAGTCAAATGCCTCAGGCGGTATCCAGCCGCTTGCATTGATCATGTTATTGTTTGCCTTACCATAATAGATTGAAAAAAAAGAAGGATTATCTTTCATCAGTGATTGCATAAAACGTAAAACCGCTTCATCTTCTTCACCGGTTGCAATAAAAGTAGCAGCGTCCTTGATCACCTGTCCTTTCCAGACAAGATGGTTGTCTATAACGCTGGCATTGTAATCCCTTTCCAGTTCTGTGGTCTTGATTGCCTCAAGCTTGATTGTTTCTTCCAAATAATTGAATACTAAAAAAATACTGACTGCAATCGTAATGGCTACAGCAATAACCACATGATAAAATTTATTGATGAATCTATTCATTCATGTTCTCCATGAGTACAATATTGCAATGCTAAGTCTGTTTTCATTACACAGTTGTCATTATATCACAAATTGAATCTGTTTATTGAATTATATTATGGGATTTATACCCAGAAATAATGAATCTATTCAATCTTCAATATATTTTTAATGTGCTGATAAAAAGATTCCAATTTATCAGCATCCTCAAACATGGCTTGCGCTTTGGACTTGCTTCCGCCTCCTCTCCCATTGAAGTGAGTCAAATATTCTTTAAACAACCTGCCACAGTCAATGTCACCAGTTCCATCATGGACTAAAATTATTCTTTTTTCCAGTAACGAGCCTATTAGAATCAATGCCTTTTCTTTCTCAATGATTTTCTTCGCAATCAGATCTACCCATTCAATTGACTTGTCCTGGACTAAAAATGCTAACTTATTGCCTTTTATTTTATTGATTAAACGATCCGCTTCCAAAGAAGCCATTGAATTTTGAAGCTTTACATAATTGCTTTTCAAATCTTGATACTTTTCCTTTTCTTGGATGATTTTATCGACTATTGTTGACAGATCAGCTGAATAACTCACACTCAGCTCCGTTACAATTTGATGCTCCTTTTGGAATTCCATCAGGGCTCTCAATCCGCATTTGAAAAACAGTCTGGTCATTCCCTTGTACCGTTGCGCTTTCAGTATTTTGACAACTCCAACCTCTCCTGTGCGGGCAGGATGTGTTCCACAACATGCAACACTGTCCACATCTGGAATGTAGACGATTCTCAGGTTTTCTTGCAAATCAGGTAATTTTCTGACATTATATTGCATGGCTCTTTCAGGGGTATCAACTGTGTCAATGACAACCTGCCTGTTTTCATAGATTGCCTTGTTGGCCAGATTCTCTATGATTTCCAGCTGATCATTCTTTGTCAAATCCCCATCAATGTCAATGGTGACGTAATCTTCTCCCAGATGGAATCCTTTGTTCAAGTATCCATATTGTTCCATAATAACACCTGAGAGGATGTGTTCACCACAATGCTGTTGCATGTGATCAAACCGTCTGTCCCAATCCAATACACTTAGATGGGATTTGCCTTCCGGCGCTTTGTCCACGTGGTGATAGATAATGCCGTCTCTATCTGAAACATGGATCACCTGGCTATCACCAATGGTACCTTTGTCGCAAGGCTGGCCTCCTCCCTCAGGGAAAAAAATGGTTTGGTCCAAGACAAGAAGAGTTGTATCCTTTTCGTGTATTATCTCCAGTATTCTGGACTCTATTTGCTTTAAATACACATCCTTTTCGTATAGTTTGATTGTCATCTTTAATCCTTTCTATATCAAACTCAAATGTATTTTAGTATTTTTCTGAATGCTGTTGATATGGCGTAGTCCTCTATTTTGTCATGTGCGACCCACAACTTTTCATGATTGTAGGGTTTTTCTGGTTCTCTTATGAACCAGTCAGCCATGTCTCCTGATTTATAACTGTAATTAATTCTGTAAACAGTCATCGACCAGGTCTTATGGGTGAAGACATGCTTCTCTTTTCCCTCTTCTAATACGCCGTCCACAGACATCCCAAAATCCTTTTCAAGCAACTCAAGCAATCGTTCTTTAGATTCTGTCTTGTTTTCGCCTTCGGCTGAAGGCAGTCCCCAAAGACCCGATAGTAAACCCTTGTCAGATTTCATAAATAGGATCTTTCCATCTCGCATCACGATTGCCACTGCCAAATAAATGTTCTTGTTTTTTTGTTTTTGTGTCTTTATTGGCAAATGATTTTGAAGACCCAGTTCAAAAGCTTGGCAATCATCCTCTAAGGGACATGCGCCGCATTTAGGATTTTGGGGCGAGCAAATCAATGCTCCCAACTCCATTAAAGCCTGATTGAAATGTCTTGCATCCTCGGGCATGATTGTCGTGATTATGTCTTCAAATACTTTCTTTGATTTTGGATTGGCAATATCCGTTTCAATCCGATATATTCTAGATATGACACGCATTACATTGCCATCAACAGCAGGATGTTTTAGATTATAGGCAATGCTCAATACAGCCCCTGCGGTATAGGGTCCTATACCCGGCAGCTTCAGTACTAGTTTGTATTCATACGGAAATATGCCCCCATGATCATTGGCAATGATCCTTGCACATTTGATCAGATTTCTTGCCCTGGAATAATAGCCAAGCCCTTCCCACAATTTAAATACTTCCTCTTCCTGTGCATTTGCGAGCTCAGTGATTGTAGGAAACCTGGTCATGAAACGCTCATAGTATGGAATAACCGTATCCATCTGAGTCTGCTGAAGCATGATTTCAGAAATCCATATATTATAGGGGTCATGACTCTCCCTGAAAGGCAGTTTTCTATGGTTTTGCATATACCAGTTCAATAGTTTCTGTTGTATTGTCATCTTATACTCCTAGTTTAGCTCGATTCTTACCTTGCTTCCACTCTCTCCTGTTACCGCACTTGTTACAATCAGCTTAACAGGTACTCTGTTCTTGACAGATTCAACATGTGAGATAATTCCTACCTTAAGCTTTTCATGATGGATTCTTTCTAGTGATGTCATCACCACATCCAGCAGATTGTCATCCAATGTTCCAAATCCCTCATCCAGAAAGAACAACTCCAGAGGGGCCGTGCCTTTCAGCTGAATCTCTGCTGATAGCGCCAACGCTAACGCCAGTGATGTCAGAAAGGTCTCTCCACCCGACAATGTGGATGATTCTCTTAGGATTCCTCCATTTTTATTGTCCTTAATCAGGAATCTGCCTTCGTCATCAGTCTCCAAACCATAAATGCCACCGGTAATGTCCAAAAGTCTTGCGGAGGCTTCTCTTGAAATATATTTCAATCTTTCTGTTGCGATAAACTCAACGAATCGGTTGCCCTTGAACAGACTTTCCAGATCTCTCAGTATCCCAAGCCTATCATCGATATTTTTAATCTGATCAGCCAGGTCTTTAATGCTAGATAATTTGTCCTTGTCATCTTTGATTTCTTTCTCTAGCAAGGCGAGATCCTTGTGTAACAAACTAAATATAGTTTCTTTTTCCTTTTGTTGATTCTGAATCTCCTGCCATTTTTCTTCTGAGATTTGATGCCCATCAAGTTTCTTTTCTATGCTCTCCAAGATGCCTTTTTTTCTGGACAGTGCATCATTGTATTCATTTATTTCCGTTTCTAATGTCAGTATACTTTTCTCATCCGTAAGAAGACCTTTGGCCTCGTCAAGTGATGTAAACTTATTCTCTCCCAGCTTTTTTTTGATGGTCTTATCAACTATCTCAAATCTCTTTTCTATGTCACTGAAACTCTGTGCTATTTTTGAAAATTGGTTGCTGATTGAATCAAAATCTATCATGGATTTTTGGTTGGCTTCTCGCAGGATATTGTAGCTTCGTACAATTTCATTGATTTTTTGATCCACTTCATCTCTCAGGCCAAATAGGTTTTCAGTTGTTCCTGCCTTTTTAACGATACTGTTGATCAATCTATCAACTTGTTGGCGTTTATTTTTTAAATCCAAATTTGCTACAATCAGCCGATCGGAAAACTCTTTAATACTGGATTCTAGAATCTCCAGTTCTTTTTTTATTTTCTTTTCATCTGTCGCCATAGCTTCAAGAGCAGATTCCAGCTTTTCTCTATGTTCGTCTTTCTCTCTGATGATTTGTGATGCCAATATAAAATCGTCAATCCCCGTTTCATTTATTAGCAATGTCAATGCTTTCTGTTTTTCATCAAGTTCCATCCGGGATTTTTTCACTTCTTCTCTGTTGTCTGCCTGTTGTATGGTGACACTTGATAGTTTGGCGTCGATTGTATTTATTTCTCCTGCTTGTTTTGTGATGGTGTTGGTCTTTGATGAGATTTCCGTTGTTAGATTGTTCAGTTCCTTCTCGTATGTTTCTATCAGTTGTTTTAAATGGTTGTAATTTTCAATCTGGTCTTCAGGTTTTTGGGATAGATATTCTTTTCCTAGTTTATCTAAGTCCAATGCATATCCTATTGTTTTTTCTTCTTCGATGGATAACAAGATTTTCCTTTCGTTTATTGCTGTCTCTGTCTTTTTCAGCTTTTCGGTCAGACGTTCTTTCTCCAGCTCCAATTTTTCAAGATTATTAAGATCAATAGGTTTTACCTTTTCAGGATAATGATCTTTAGAACCGCAGACAGGACAAGGCTCGCCTTCAGACAATGATTTTCTTAGCTCATGAGCCATTGCTGAATTTTTGTTTTCATTGATTTTAATGTCAATTTGCTCCAATTGAAGTGTTAACTCCTTGAATGTTTGCTCTAATGGCGCTTTCTCTTGTTTGTGCTGTGTCACAAGATTTTCAGACTGTTTGATAGCTGTATGGATTTCTTCATGCTTTGACCATTTGGATTTCAGTTCATAAAGATTGTCTTTGATAGCAGACAAATCCTCTAAACTGCCAGGACGGTTTTGTTTCAACACATCCAATTGGATGGATAGTTTCTTCAATGATTCCTCGGAATCATTTTTCTCACCTTCAGCCCTTTTTCTTTGAATATCATATTCACTCTGCAGTTCTGATAATTCTATTATTTTTTCCTGGATTTTATTGACATTTTCACTTAATATGCTGACACCCTCAGCAAGTTTCTCGCCGATTCTAACCTTCTCCTTCACGGAGGCGTCAACTTTCGTATCAATGATTTCCAAAGCAAGCATTTCCTGCATTTTACCTATTTCGCTCGCTTTATCCGTAAGGGTTTGCTTTGTGCCATCAGCTTCTCTCAGGCGGCTTTCCAGTGCCAAGATGCTTGATTTCAACAATTCTGATTGTGTTTGAAGCTCATGGAGCTCTTTTTCTTCCTCAAGAGCCTCTAATATTTTTTGTTCCTGAAGTCTCAATCCAGGCAATATAAGCTCGTATTTTTCTTTTGCTGACTCGAAGTCCTTTTGTGTCTGGATTTTCATTTCATTGGCTTTCTGCAGTTTTTCTGTGATTGCATCTAATTGCTGTGCAATCTCAATTTTATCTTTCTGAGTGCCTTCAAAATCTTGAATATAGATTGCCAAGGCGTTAGCATTTTTGCGCTTTTCAAGCTCAATATTCTTATTTTCATACAACGATTTGTCATTTAGCAGCGCTTTGTGTTCTGCCTTATGCTTATCAAACTCCTTTTGAAGCTTATATACTTCTTTGCTCGTTTCGAGCAGCTGATTGATTTGGGTCAGCTCTTCTTTTTTCAAAGCCAAATCCTTTTGCCCAGCGTCGTATTCTTTCTCTTTATCCGCTATTATTTCTTTGCTTACCTCTCCAAGTCCCCTGATCTCCCCCTCTAAAGAAGTCTTGGTAGCTGTCTCTTTGTCTAATCTTCCTTTCAATTTTTGGCGAAGATTGTCACCGTATTCCTGGAGATTGAACAATCGTTCCAGCATATCTCTACGATTTTTCCCTTCCATTTTTAAAAAATCACTGAATTTCCCCTGAGGCAGCACAACAGTCCTTGTAAAATCATCTCTGGATAATCCGATAATT
>DMAP01000182.1 GCA_003446975.1 Clostridiales bacterium
AAAGAGAATTATCAGAACAATGATTATCATGTGATGATATATGGCGAGATAATATCCTGCCATAGTTGATGGAGATAGGAAATGGCTAAGAGCAAAACGAAATTTGTATGTCAAGAATGTGGTTATGAGTCAGCCAAATGGATGGGTAAGTGCATGTCATGTCAACAATGGAACACATTTGCCGAAGAGACTGAGGTAAGAGAGCAGATGTGTCAATCTGTTAAGGGTGTGACAGGTGGTAAGCCTTTAACACTTAGTGAGATTACGTCCTTCAAAGAGGAACGGTATGATACTGGCATAGAGGAGTTCAACAGAGTTTTGGGTGGAGGTATCATCAATGGCTCTTTGGTGCTGGTGGGTGGCGATCCAGGTATTGGTAAATCAACTTTATTAATGCAAGTGGCTGCATTGGCAGCACTAAACAATAAGTCCGTACTCTATGTATCGGGTGAAGAATCCCCCAGTCAATTGAAAATTAGAGCTGAGAGATTGTCGCTGCTGAACTCGAATTTCAAGATAATGGCAGAGACAAATATGATAAACATTAAGAAGTGGTCGGAAGATATCAAACCGGATCTGTTGATTATAGATTCCATTCAGACTGTATATGATCCTGAAATATCATCAACACCTGGCAGTGTCAGTCAAGTTAAAGAAACAACCGCCCAAATCATGAATATGACAAAAACGACCGATATGGCAACATTTATCATTGGGCATGTAACCAAACAAGGCGCTATAGCCGGCCCGCGAATCCTTGAGCATATGGTGGACACAGTTTTATATTTCGAAGGAGATAATAGTGGTTCATACAGAATATTGAGAGCGGTCAAAAATCGATTTGGGTCAACTAATGAAATTGGTGTTTTTGAAATGAGAGACCATGGCTTGAAAGAGGTTACAAATCCCTCCGAGTTATTCATAGAAGGAGGAGACAAGGATACTTATGGAACCGTCATAACGGCTTCAGTTGAAGGCACCAGACCATTGCTGGTTGAAATACAGGCTTTGATAAGCCATTCATCTTTCGGGCAACCTAGAAGAGTGGCGACAGGGGTAGACAGCAATCGCATTTCCATGCTGATGGCTGTTATTGAGAAAAAACTGGGAATGCAGTTGCAGAACTTTGATGCTTATTTGAATGTTATAGGAGGTCTTCAACTAAAGGAGACCGCAGTAGATTTGGCTGTGTTATGTGCCATATTATCAAGCTATAAAGAACGTGCATTCGATTCGAATACACTGATTATTGGAGAGGTTGGACTTACAGGAGAAATAAGAGGTGTAAGTCATATTGAAAAGCGCATCAATGAAGGCAAGAAGCTTGGATTTAAAATTGCCATTGTTCCAAGATCAAATTTGGAAGTGCTTTCAAACATGACCGAAATTAGAATAATTGGGGTTTCTAATGTGAGCGAAGTGATAGAATACCTTTCATGATAAAATTCTTAAAAAAGCAAATATTCTAAATATATAGTTGACAAAACGTTTTCACAGTGATAAAATCATTTGTTTACCTCCGTTGACTCTATTCCTATATTATGGTATACTGTATGTTGGAGGTAATGAAATGTATAATTTAGGCGATAAGATAGTGTATCCCATGCATGGTGCAGGTGTCATTGAAGCTATAGAAGAAAAAGAAGTGCTGGGAGAAAAGAAAAAATATTATGTCATATCTATGCCTTGTGGCGATATGAAACTTATGGTCCCTGTTGACAATGCCGAAAGCATAGGTGTTAGGGATATTATAGATAATCAGGAAATTGAAAACGTATATAAGGTTCTGGAACAGGATTCAAAGATTACCGAAATGAATTGGAATAAACGATACAGATCCAATATGGACAGGATGAAAAGCGGCGATATTTACGAGATAGCCAGAATTGTCAGGAATCTTTCATTTAGGGACAGCTTAAAAGGTCTTTCAACCGGAGAGAAAAAAATGCTGAACAATGCGAAACAGATATTGGTCAGTGAGCTTATTCTAGCTGAAGGAAGCACTCCTGATTACATGAATAAAAAAATCGAGGGATTAATCGATAAGAATTAAAAAACAATATAAGTTTTTATTTTCTTAACTTAAGAGTAATTTAATATTGAAAAGATATATTTATTATTATTTGTAAAATAGATATATCTTTTTATGGTTTTGAATTGAAATTTATGATAAAGTTAAATGTAGGAAAGGAGGTGGGTATATGATCAATAAAATCATGAGGGCTATTGTTACTATTATCGGGATATTATTCGGTGTCGGAATCGCCGCCGTAATGGACAACTTTGGCTTACTTGACAGAATTAATTTGAACAATATTGTTATTTATATTATTCTCGGAATTATTTTTGGTTTATTACTTTTTTTACTAACACCGATAGTCAAAAAAATCGGCGAGAGAATCAGCAATTTATTTGAAAATGAGTTGGTAGAGCTTCAAGCAAATGATATTATAACTGGTGCAGTTGGATTGATTATGGGATTGATTATCGCTTTCTTGCTGAGTCAACCTTTATACAATCTAAATGTTCCTTATTTGGGAACCGCGATTTCAGCCTTTATTTATCTGTTGTTCGGCTATCTGGGGATTACTGTGGCAACAAGAAAAAGAGATGAGATTGCATCCTCTATTGGCAATAGAATCAATATAGGATCGAAAAATGTTAAGAACAATAAAACAAGAGGCAAGTCACCATGTAAGATTTTAGATACAAGCGTAATCATTGATGGCAGAATAGCAGACATATGTAAGACCGGATTCATTGAAGGAACCTTGGTTATACCTGAATTTGTGCTTCAAGAGCTTCAACACATCGCTGATTCCTCCGACGGATTAAAAAGAAACAGAGGAAGAAGAGGCCTTGACATACTTAATAAACTGCAAAACGAGCAAATCATTGATGTGAGAATTGAAAGCAAAGATTTCAATGACACCAATGAAGTAGATGCCAAACTGTTAAAACTGGCTGTACATCTTGACGGTGTTGTTCTGACAAATGACTATAATCTAAATAAAGTTGCGGAATTTCAAGGGGTTCAGGTTTTAAACATAAACGAGTTGGCCAATGCGGTTAAGCCTGTTGTTTTGCCAGGAGAGGAGATGATTATCCAGGTAATCAAAGATGGAAAAGAATCTGGTCAGGGTCTTGCATATCTTGATGACGGTACGATGATTGTAGTTGAAGGTGGAAGAAGATTTATTGGCGACACATTGGATGTCATTGTCACCAGCGTGCTGCAAACTGCAGCTGGTAGAATGATTTTTGCAAAACCGAAACAAAAATAAACATTCAAAGGATTTTGGTCTTCCAGAATCCTTTTTGGTAGGAGTGAAAATGGACAGAAACATCAGTGTACTTATTGCAGCCGCTGGTAGCGGAAACAGAATGGGGTTGAATACAAAAAAACAATATTTGATGTTGATGGATAAGCCAATCTTACAACACACCATAGAAAAGTTTTACAGCTTGGATGTGGTTAAAAAGATTATTGTTATAATCGATTACGATGGAACTGACTACGTAAATAAAGAGATAATCGACAAGAACAATTTCAATTCAAAGGTTTCAATAGTGACTGGTGGCGCAACAAGAATGCTATCTGTGTACAACGGATTGCTGAACCTGGACTTGGATACGCAACAGGTAGTTATACATGATGGCGTCAGGCCATTTATAGCTGAATCGGTCATATTAAATGCCATAAGCATGTGTAATGAGAAGAAAGCTGTTGTCGTATGTTCAAAAACGGTGGACACCATTAAGATTGTCAGAAACAATACTGTTGTGGAGACACTGGACCGAAAAGTACTTTGGAATGCTGAGACACCTCAATGTTTTGAGTACAACCTTTTAATGTCTTGCATGGAAAGAGCATTAAAAACAGATATTAGCTTTACAGATGAATCATCAATACTTGAGTATTTTGGATACAAGGTCCATATCTGCGATAATAAAGATATCAATATCAAGATTACTAGCAGAAAAGATCTTGAGTACGCAGAATATCTTATCCGAAAAAGAGGTTTGATATGAGAGTTGGCATAGGTTATGATGTTCACAGATTGATTGAAGGTAGAGATTTGATATTAGGTGGCGTAAAGATACCGCATGACAAGGGATTGTTGGGCCATTCGGATGCGGATGTTCTGACACACGCTATAATAGATGCGATACTGGGTGCCATGGCAGAAGGAGACATCGGGGTTCTCTTTCCGGATTCTGACGAAGCCTATAAAGGTATATCAAGCTTGATATTGCTCCATAAGGTTGTTTCATTGATGAAAAAAAACCAATATGAGATCTGCAATGTTGACACTGTGATTATAGCGGAAAAACCTAAAATATTCGAATACGTCAATGGGATAAAATTTAGACTATGTAACACACTTGAAATTGAAGATTGTCAGATGAGTATCAAAGCGACAACAACAGAAAAACTGGGATTCATTGGCAGAGAGGAAGGCATAGCGGTTGAGTGCATTGTCCTCTTGACAAAGAAATGATTGTTTAGTAAACTTTATGTTAATAAATATGCTATGAAGAGAATAGTAAATGTCGCATCACTTAAGAGAGGGAATGGATGGTGAAAATTCCTGTGCCATGCGGTATTGAACCTGACTCCGAGCTTTCAGGCCAATAACCTGGACGGTTAAACCGTTATATTTTTGAGTGACTGTAAAACAGTAATTAGAGTGGTACCGCGGATATCCGTCTCTTGCAATGCAAGGGATGGTTTTTTTATCAATAAATGAAAAGAGGAAGAATTATATGGGAGACAATAAGGATTTTGTAAAAGAGATTACACCAATGGAAGTTGATTTTCCAAGATGGTACACAGATGTCATTCTAAAGAATGAGCTTGTGGATTATTCACCTGTAAAAGGATTTATGGTTATCAGACCTTATGGCTATGCTTTGTGGGAAGGAATCCAGGCTTTCGCCGATGAGAAGTTCAAGGCTACGGGGCACAAAAATATGTATTTTCCATTGCTTATACCAGAAAGCTTGCTGAACAAAGAAAAGGAGCATGTTGAAGGATTTGCGCCGGAAGTGGCATGGGTTACCTATGGCGGATCAGAGGAATTGGCTGAAAGATTATGCGTCAGACCGACATCAGAGACAATTATTTGCCATATGTATAGCAAATGGCTGAACTCATATAGAGATTTACCATATCTATATAATCAATGGTGTTCAGTAGTTAGATGGGAAAAAACAACAAGACCTTTTTTAAGAACTTCTGAATTCTTATGGCAAGAAGGACATACCTTGCATGAAACTTATGATGAAGCACAGGAAGAAACCTTGAAAATACTTGATATTTACAGACAGGTCGCTGAGGATCTGTTAGCCATGCCGGTTGTAGTCGGTCAAAAGAGTGAGAAGGAGAAGTTTGCGGGAGCCGAATCCACCTACACGATGGAAGCGTTGATGCATGATGGACAAGCACTACAAGCAGGAACTTCACATAATCTTGGTCAGCACTTCACTAAGGCCTTTGACATCAAATTCCTGGGTAGAGACAATAAGGAACACAATCCTTATCATACATCCTGGGGTATATCCACAAGACTGATCGGTGGATTGATTATGGTCCATGGTGATAATAGAGGATTGGTTCTGCCCCCACGAATCGCACCGGTCCAAGCTGTCATAATTCCTATAGCAATGAAAAAAGCCGGTGTAATGGAAAAGGCGGAAGAATTATTTAGGGACTTGAAACACAATGGTATCAGAGTAGAATTGGACGATGACACCAAGGAATCGCCAGGTTGGAAATTCAATCAATATGAAATGAAAGGTTATCCTATAAGGATCGAGATAGGTCCAAGAGACATAGAGAGCAATCAAGCAATGGTGGTTCGACGGGACACGCTAGAAAAAGAAGTCGTATCATTGGATGGATTCTCTGAAAAAATACAATCCATACTTGAGAATATGCAGGGAGATATGCTTAAGAAAGCGCTGAAGCACAGAGAAGAGAACACCAGAACAATAACCAATTATGAAGAATACAAAAATAGCAATGAAGCCAAAAAAGGTTTTACCAAAGCCATGTGGTGTGGATGCAGAGAATGTGAGGATAAGTTGAAGAAAGAAACGGGCGCCAGTATTCGCTGTATACCATTTCAGCAGGAAAATCTGAGTGAAAAATGCCACTTCTGTGAAAAAAAAGCCAAGCATATGGTCTATATTGCACGAGCATACTAATCAGGTGATCTTTTGAATATTTCAGATTTATATTTCAATACAAAAAAACAGCTGCCCGATAACATAGAAACCAGAAGCGGGCAGCTTCTTTTAAAGGGTGGGTTTGTCAGCAAATCGTCTAGAGGTGTATATTATCTCAATCCTTTAGGCTGTGCTTTTATAGACCGTATTGTTGAAGGGATAGAAATTATATTAAGAAAGAACGGTTTTCAGAAAACAGCAACGCCCATTTTGAATTTGAAGCACCAACATAGTGGCATCAATAAGTTTATAACAACAGATAGAGATGGAAAGTCATTTTTTTTGACCGACGAGCCTTATTATGAATTTCTTGAGATGATTAAGACCAACATCATATCTTATCGACAACTGCCAGTCAGATTGTATGAAAGCAGACCTAAACTGAAGAACATCTTTAAACCAAACAGAGAATTATTCAATAGTTATGAAACCAAAGAAGTCACAATCATGATGGCCGATGTTGATAAGTTGGTGTTGCAGAAAAGAATCGATTATTTATTGGATAGTTTAAAGATCATATTCGATAGCTGGGGCTTGGATACTGACAGAATCATCAAACCAAATGGTGCCGGCTTTTATATAGGAACCAGAACAGATTGGAACAATCTGGGAAGTTTTCACAATGAACAAGATGGACAATACCATTCCATAAGCCATATCGAAAACATTGGGAGTGAGTCTGTATTATCAGAGGTAGAAATATTGGATAAAAATCTTGTTGAAACGCCTGACAT
>DMAP01000113.1 GCA_003446975.1 Clostridiales bacterium
ACTCTACAGTGCTTATCTCCCACTTCTATAAGTGGGAGTCTTAGCACTGTTAGTCATCGGATCAACTCAACAAATCTCTCATCAAAGACCCATCAAGATTTCCGCCAGTTATGACTATTGCAACCTGTTTTCCTTTAAAATAACGGGGGTTTTCCATCAATGCAGCCACTCCAATAGCCCCGGAAGGCTCAGCTACCACCTTTTCTTCAGTCAGCAAATAGCTTGTCGCTTGTCTTATTGTGTTTTCATTCACTACCAATATATCATCGATGCAATCTTTAGCCATTTTAAATGGTATCTCAGTCACACCTCCGATGAGAGCATCGCAAATACTTTCATCAGATGGGAACTCTTCATAAAGTATATTGTCTTCCAAAGATTTCACCATAGCAGGACAGGCTGCTGTTTGCACACCAATTATCTGAACTCCAGGTTTCATATGTTTGGCGGCAATACTCACTCCGGTTATCAAACCGCCACCACCTATCGGCACAAGTATGATATCAGTACCCGGATTCTGAGTCATAATCTCCAGACCAACTGTGCCTTGCCCGGCAATCAATTGTTCATCAGAGCATGAATCAATATATGTCATGTCATTCATCTTAATCTGTTCCATCGCCATGGCATGTGCTTCGTCGTAGTTTCTCCCAATCTGAATGACTTCTGCACCATAATATCTGATCCTGTCCACCTTTGCCTTTGGTGCTGTTTCCGGTACAAATACCTTAGCATTTTTTATGCCTAACAGATAGGCGGCATAACTGACACCAGCGCCGTGGTTTCCTGAAGAAACAGCCACAACACCCCTTGCTCTTTCTTCACTTGTCAAAGATGACAGTTTGCTTAAGGCTCCCCTGACTTTAAAAGCTTTCTGTTTTTGTTGATTTTCAAGTTTTAGATAAATCATTGTATCGTAGTTGCTTAATCCAATCGAATAATCCAAAGGTGTTACAGAAATATATTTTTCGATTCTCTCTTTTGATTTTACTATATCTTTGTAACCTACCATGATAACCTCCTTGTATAGTTGTGTGGATTTAATTATATCAAAGTATTTTTGATACAACAATAAGAGAGGGAAAATACTTAATGCTTGCCAGAAACTAACACTAGTCATCAAATCTCATAAATGTTAGAATGAATAATCAATGTTTTACATTATTTTTTGGATCAACAGGGTTCTTGGATTAAGGTGGTGTGAAACACCATCTAAACCTTAGAACCCGTTATCCAGGGACTGTTAGTCATCGGATAAAAGATTGAAAATGGGTGGGATTATATTGCAGCAGCAAGTTATTGTTTTTGGTGTTATATTAGGTTCATTATTTTTGTTTGTCAGTGGCAGAATCAGGTATGATTTTGTTGCATTGATAGCCTTGTTGTTTTTGACTTTAACCGGTATCGTGCCACCTGGCAAAGCTTTTTTGGGGTTTGGTCATCCTGCTGTCATTACCGTTGCGGCTATTTTAGTTGTTAGCAGCGCATTGTTGAAAACAGGAGCTTTGGATCAATTGGTCAAGTTTCTGAACAAAGGTGGCAAAAGCATCAGTGTCAAGATTGCTGCATTAATGGTCATGACTGCTGTATTATCAAGCTTCATGAACAATGTCGGCGCATTGGCATTGATTATGCCCATTGCCATCAAGGTTGGCAAGCATCATAAAATATCAGCTTCCTACCTTCTTATGCCTGTTGCCTTTTCTTCTCTTCTAGGGGGATTGATAACAGAGATAGGAACACCACCAAATCTTATAATCTCAAGCTTCCGCACTGAGGCGGTATCAGAAAGTTTCTCATTCTTTGACTTTGCGCCGGTAGGTATTGGGTTGACCATTACTGGTATTATATTCATTTCATTCATTGGTTGGCATTTGATACCAAAGAGAAAAAGCGATGATGTCCAAACTGACTTTTTTGAAGTGGATGATTATATGTCCGAAGTCTACATACCGGAAGGCAATAAGAATATCAACCTAAGCATTCGCGAGCTGTTGTCCCAATTGAATCTTGATATCAACATAGTCAGTATCATTAGAGGCAAGAAAATCATAATAGCACCAAATGCTAACGACAGGATTGAGGAATGTGATGAGTTGGTCATAAGAGCAGATCATTCCGATCTGTCCAAGCTAGTTGAAAAATCAGGCTTCATACTTAAAGGGTCAAAAATCATATACGATGAAAGCGGTAAAATGCTGACCGATGAAGAACATGCCATTGTTGAAATTGTTCTGAGGGACGACTCTCCTGCAATCGGTCGAAATATAATTGAATTGGATCTGAGAAGAAGGTACTCTGCAAATTTGATTGCAGTTTCCCGAAAAGGGATTTCATCCTATTATCGACTGAAATCCCATCGTTTTCGTCCCGGGGATATACTTCTATTGCAGTGCTCTAAATCAACACTTCAGGATACCATATCCAAACTACGAGGTCTTCCTCTTGCTGAAAGAGGCTTAGACCTGGCATCAAGCAACCATTCTTTGAAGAGAAACCTGACCATCATTCTGTTTCTATTGTCAATCATTATCACAACAGCAGGTCTGGTAAGTGTTCAGATATCATTTGTTTCTTGTGCTGTGTTGATGGTATTGATCAATGTGATAACCACTAGAGAGTTTTACGAAGCAATCGAGTGGCCTATCATCATAATGCTTGGTGCGCTATTGCCTGTTGGTGAAGCGCTGCAAACAACTGGCGGTGCTGACACAATAGCGGGATTGATGTTGCGTGCTATGCATGTTTTAAATCCATCGATGATGGTTGTGTTGCTGATGATCATCACTATCCTGTTGACCAATATGATCAACAACGCCGCCGCTGCGGTATTGATGGCACCTATAGCCATCAGTTTATCCGTGCAGATGGGGGTGTCGGTTGACCCTTTGCTGATGGCAGTTGCCATCGCTGCATCCTCTGCCTTTATGACACCAATAGGTCATCAATCCTGTACCTTGGTAATGGGTCCGGGAGGGTATCGGTTCGGTGATTATTGGCGGATGGGATTGCCTGTTTCAATTCTAGTGCTGTTGGTAGGCACACCATTGTTGCTTTACTTCTGGCCTTTATAAACTATAATGTTACATAGGAGCGATACATGGAACTAAAAAAAGTCAAAGGCAACACCTATTTCATTAGTCCAGACTTTATTGACCTGGGACTCTATCGTCTTAATGCGGAACAATGCCTGCTGATTGATTCCGGATTTCACAAAACA
>DMAP01000117.1 GCA_003446975.1 Clostridiales bacterium
AGGCATTATTGGTAATCAATACACCTCTACCGTCTGAACGCGGGACAATTAGAAGGTGATTAGCTGGAATAGCCTTTCCATGTTGAATGTCGTAGCCTTCGGTCACATTTGACAGGCCACCAAGACTGCTGGCAATAGCGGTAGTCGAACCATTTGTATATCTGAGGATTATTTCCGTTCCCGCATCCGCAATGATTCTTGTTCCCACCAGAACCTTGCTCTGACCTTCACGGACAATAGATTTACCCGCATTATTCAATAATGTTGTATTGGCATATAGTTCCACAACCTCCAGTACATTGCCTGTAATAGCGGAAATCTCGCTGACTTGAGTTGAGATAGTTGATATTTTTTCATCCTGTTGCTGGATCTTTAGATTCAGAGCAGTAGACAACTCATCAATGACTTTATTCAGATAGCTTAAGGAAATCAAAGGGTCATTGTTGTTTATGGTAGCTTCAGAAGTTATCATTCTGGATCCTACAAGGGAAACAGCAAGTATTACCACCAGTATTAAGATCTTTTTATTATTCACTACTATATCACCTCTTTTTTATTTTCTTTTATATTCTAAAGTAGTCCAGGTTATTAAGCAATAATTTTTTATATATTTAATTATAGAAAGGTTGATGTTATTTTGGTATAATGACATGATGTTAACATAGTATAAACATAATAATCGGGCGAGGTACTGAATGGGCAGACAATTCATTTGGAGAGCTATGGCAAAACCATTATTTATATTGGGCATCGTTTTTTCTTTTTTTGTAAAAGTGTTTTACTTGCAATACACAATAGGTTTATCACTTGTGCCATTTCAAAACAACATGCTGATTCACAGGCTTCTTCTGTTTAGTACAGTTACAGTAGTCATGTTTATTTTGTTGGTGTTCCAAAAAAAGGCGACATATATTTTAGTCGGATTCAACCTGCTGTTTTCTGCCTTATTGCTTTTGGATACAATATATGGCAGATATTATGGGATACCTTTGACGATTCCAATCATATGACAGTTGGGTTTTATCAACGATATACAGGATAGTGCCAATACGCTGATCAAATGGAAGGACGCGGTCTATCTAATCGACTTGCCATTTGTAGTGGCTTATGTATTTTGTTTTAGGAAAAATCTTCTGCGAAAAAATACTCGCCGTGACAATACTATATATCTGGTCATATTTTTGATGTCTATTGCCTTGTTTCAGGTGCAAGCCAAAGATATCGATAGAACACTGCATAATTATGAGAGAAAAAACATTGCCAAGGATATGGGTGTCATCTACTTTCATGGCTATGATATACTGGACTTCACAAGAAACAAGCTGCAAACCAGCCTTTCAATGAATGATTCAGAAACAAAAATCATTGTGGACTTTCTTAAAGATAAGCCGAAGCAGGATGAAACCTATAATCTATATACGGACAAGAAAAATCTTTTGGTTATTCAGGTAGAAGCACTTCAGGAGTTTGTTATTGATTTTGAGATCAATGGCGAGGAAGTGACCCCATTTCTGAACCATCTGAAATCCGAGAATCTGTATTTCAGCCAGATATATCATCAAGTGGCCGGGGGAAATACTGCAGATGCCGAATTTCTGCTGAATGTTGGGCTACACCCGACTCCTACAGGATCGGTCAACTACTTGTATCCTACCAATAGATGGCTGGCTCTTAGCGGACTACTTAACGATAGAGGCTATACCAGCTTGGCTTTTCATGGCTATGAAGCCAGTTTCTGGAACAGACAAGCAGTGTATAAGAATCTTGGATTCCATCAGTTTGTCAGCAAGGAGGATTTCGACATTGATGAGATACTTGGATGGTCGATAAGCGATAAGTCCTTTTTCAGGCAATCAATTGACACATCTCTAGGCCATCAGCCCTTTTACAGCTTGTTGATCACGCTGTCGAGCCATCATCCATATGATGCGTTTAGTAAATTTCCAATGAATGTGACACCCTTTGAAGACACCCAGGTAGGCAACTATCTAAAAAGCGTCAACTATGCGGACCAGGCGATTGCCGGATTGTTTAAGCGACTTGAGGATGAAGGTGTTTTAAAGGATACCATTGTTGTCATTTTTGGGGATCACTCTGGCCTTTATCTGGATCAGAAGGTTGATGTTCTAAAATTGCTGTCACTAGGTGACCATCCAGTGGAATGGGCAAAGATTCAAAAGGTTCCTTTGATCATATTTTTACCTGACAATGCGCTTCAAGGGGAAATTGGCAAAGTTGGCGGACAGATTGACATTCTACCCACAATTGTTGATATAATGGGCTTGGACCATCCATTCATGTTGGGAAATTCATTGTTGAGAGAACAAGGCAATTATGCTGTTAAAAGGGATGGTTCCATATACTTTGAGGATTATTATTTTGACAATGGGAGAGGCATGCTATTCAACATCGAGACTTTGGAAGAAGTGATAATCACAGAGGATTTAACAAACCAAATTGAAAAGTACAAGAGGGACCTGATAGTATCGGATATTATCATCAGAAAAAATCTGTTCAATGATGATGCGTTTTTAGACATTATTGATTTGCAGTAACAACCACAAGGAGCTTCAATATGGAATCGATTTTCTATAATAAAGGAAAACAGGCACTGATGGCAATAAATAGTATGTATCAAAAAAGCTTGTTGTATAAATCGTTCAAGAAGACATTCTCATGGATCAGCCATCTTTTGACACACAGTGTGGTGGCTAGTTGGCTATCATCCAATGAGAAATTGACTAGCAGTTTTGATAACAGGAAGCTTTTTAAGTTCAAATTACGATCGAGTGAGCTTATCATTCGAAACATTTTGAATGGGAGTAGATTTTTGTATCTTTTTGCTGATAGTAGGATTCTATACCCGCTGATATTTATAAATATTTTCCTTTATCCTTTCACGCCTACAGTCTTAGGGGTTATTTTTTCAACCGGACTGTTTGGGATGATGATTATTCATGCAGTCATTCATCAGAATAATTGCAGGAAATCCAAGCTGATCATTTTTACAGTATTGATTTTTTTGGCGTATTTGTTAATAAGCCTTTTTTTCAATGATGTTAAGAGTGATGGCCTGCTTATTTTCATCACTTATTCCAGTATTCTGCTTTTTACCGCTGCGCTTACGGTCACCATATACAAGAAAAAAGATGCAATGATTCTTATACATATCATTACCGCAACGGTCCTTACCGTATCAATACATGGATTGTATCAGGTCTTTGCTGGCGTTCCTGTGGATCCGGCATGGTTGGATGAATCATCGAGCGGCAATGTGATAAGAATATATAGTGTGTTCGGCAACCCTAATGTGTTTGGAGAATTCCTCACATTGACAGTGCCGATTGTCTTTGCAGGATTCAACTTACAGAGAAATAAGATATTTAAATCAATTTATGGACTTGTTTTTTTACTGGGTATGCTTAATGTCTTGTTGACATTTTCAAGAGGATCCATGCTGTCTATCTTTATTGTCATGGTGATGATTGTTGTATTCAAGGATAGAAAATACCTACCTTTGTTGTTTGTTATGATTTTATTGAGCCCATTGGTTATGCCGTCTTCATTATTGGAAAGAATACTGACAATCTTTCAAGGTGGCGATACATCGACTTCCTATCGTGTGTCCATCTATATGGCATCCTATGACATGCTGAGAGATCATTTGTTGACTGGCGTGGGTTTGGGAAATTTCAAAGTGTTATATAATGCTTATGCCTACTCCGCTGCGAAGTCTTTTCATGCTCACAATACGGTACTGATGGTTTTTATTGAGTTGGGACTGATGGGCCTGTTGGCATGGCTGTATATGATGTTTGTGTGGACAAGAGAAGTTTTGAGCTCACAAAAAACAGACAGCGAATGGAGCTATTATGCCTTTGCAGCTTTTGCTGGTGTCTTGGGGTGCACATTGCAGGGTATGGTTGACCATATCTGGCATAACTATGATATTCTGTTTTTTTACTTTTTTATGATTGCTTTTGGTTTTATAGCATCCAATATTGCAAAGGAACAATTGAATGATGAAAAATAAAATTAGGGTTGTTGAAATCATTTCCGATACGAATTTTGGCGGGGCAGGCCAATATCTAAAGAGTATTGTGACAGAGATAGATAGAGATAGATTTGAGCCTATTGTCATTATGCCAGTTGATAGCGTTTTAAAAGATATGTTGAGAGATGTTGAGATATTTTACTGTCCAGACATCAATGAAAAATCATTTTCTCTCAAGGGAACTTATAATCTGTATAAAATGATTAGGAATATCAGGCCATCTGTTGTACACACTCACGGTTCATTGTCTGGTAGATTGGCGGCCCAACTGTTGGGTGTTGGCAGCATTATTTATACCAAGCATACATTAAGCGACAATAGCGTTAAATGGAAAAGAGGATTGAAACGAGTATTGAACAGAATCCTGCGGTCTAAAGCAATTGCCATATCAAGTTCGGTCCAGATGAACCTTATTGAAGAGGGAATAAAGGAAGACAGGATCAGAATGATATATAATGGCATCAAGCCCATTGAAACATTTGATCAAAATGCTCGTCTAAAACCAATAATAAGTCTTGTAGGAAGACTAGAAGCTATCAAGGGACATAGACATATGATAGAGATTACAAAGCGTTTGGTTGAACGTTATGGTGATGATTTCCAAGTTATGTTTGTTGGAACAGGTTCTCTTGAAGCCTTTCTGAAATCAACTTCTGAGGTGAATGGTCTGCCAATCGTATTCAGTGGCCATGTCGATAATATCGGTTCAATCTATGAAAATTCAGATATTATTGTCAACACATCTGACTCGGAAGCTCTGTCATATGCGGCATTGGAAGGTATGATGTATAAAAAGCCGGTCGTTGCATTTGACATACCTGGTATCAATGAAGTGATTGAAGATGGGAAAACCGGATTTTTAGTGGAATATATGAATTATGACTTGTTTGTCGAATGTTTGGTAAGACTATTGAGAGACGATACGCTCAGAACACGCATGGGAGAGCTTGGAAGAGAAAGAGTGATTGAGA
>DMAP01000253.1 GCA_003446975.1 Clostridiales bacterium
CAAGATGCGGCAGGGTTGGACAGCAGGGTTAGTCCGACAAGAGGGGTTAGATTCTCACCTTATCAATTTGTCGATGAGAACACTGATATCACATTCTATCCCGGAAACACAGTTCCATCCATGTTTACTAACACAACAGTCTACGCATGGGGTGAGTATGATGGCAGCGGTGATACCATAGCCGGCGAGTTCGCCTCCTATTATCCCAGATTTGTATATGATGTTGATTTTTTCAATCCGGAGATGATAGCCATCAATACCTTCCTAAGCTCGGGAAGCATGATCAACAATATTGAGGACGTCTATCCAAACGACCAGTTTGTAGAATTCTACTTTTCGGGATTTGACCCCCAATATTTCGGAATGGACTGGAGAAGTCTGACATTGGTGTTTGAGGATGTCAATGGAACCTGGTATCTGGTCGGTGTCATACATGGCGAATGGACAACATAATATCGGAAAAACTATAGAAATGGAGTTGGATAAATGAATACTAGCAAAGAATACTATTCGGGATTTGAGATAGGACCGATCAGACCTCCCAGCGAAGCACAGAGCCTGCTTTTGAGAATCACCAGAAATTGTCCCTGGAACAAATGCAGGTTCTGTAGGCTGTACAAAAATGAATCCTTTAGTGTCAGACCTACAGAGCACGTACTTCGTGATATTTCGACGTTGAAGCGTTTCATCGATGAGTTGGAACAGGCAGAAAAAATATCATTATCAGAAAAGAGAATCGTCATGCAGAGGCTGTCTGAACAAGATTACCTGGCCTGCCAATCCGCTGAGATGTGGAGAATGAATGGAAAGAAGTCTGTATTTCTGCAGGACGCTAATAGCATGATCATAAAGTCAGATGATATGGTAACCATTTTGAATGCGCTGCGAGAAAACTTTCCAGACATAGAAAGAATAACAACCTACGCCAGATCACATACCATCGCACGAATAAAAGACGAGGATCTAAAAAGAATAGCTGACGCTGGCTTGAACAGAATACACATAGGCATGGAATCAGCCTGTGACAAAATACTGGATTTGGTGGAAAAGGGCGTCGATAAAGCAACCCACATCACAGCAGGGAAGAAAGTCAAGCAAGCAGGCATCGAATTATCCGAGTACTTCATGCCTGGACTGGGTGGAAACGAGTACTGGCGAGAAAATGCAATTGACACTGCGGATGCTTTGAATCAAATCAACCCTGACTTCATCAGAATCAGGACACTCGCTGTTCCAAACAACAGCCTCCTGAGTGAAGACTATAAGAAGGGTACTTTCACAAGAGTCAACGATGAAAGGGCTGTAGAGGAACTACTGCTGTTTGTCAATGAGTTAAAGGGTATAGACAGCACCATCAAGAGTGATCATATTCTGAACTTGATACCGGAATTCGAGGGCAAATTACCTGAAGACAAACAAAAAATGATCGAGGCGTTGGAATGGTTCTTGAACCTTGACCAATCCGAGAGAAACATCTTTAAGATAGGCAGAAGAACCGGCATCATGAACAGCATCAGACACCTTGACATCGACTCGAAAAGAACCCGTGTTATTGAACTGATTAACAGCAACAGCATTAACAATGACAATATAGATACTGTGGTCGAGGAATTGATGAAAAATTTCATCTGAAGAATAATTTCTTCACACCAAGCAGCCGATTTTGTTATATAATAAAGCCATGGAGGTGTTAAAAATGAGTAAAATTCAAAAGAATCTCGACTATTTTATGAATAATCACCCGGACATCTACAAAGCTTACCAATCGTATGGCAAACAAGTCCACACAGAGGGCGGTCCATTGGATGAGAAAACCAGATGGCTGATTAAGGTTGCCATATCCGCCACTGAAGGCTATGAATTTGCACTTCAGACCCACATCAACAAAGCATTGGCAGCAGGCTGCACACAAGAAGAAATCAAGCACGCCATCCTATTGATAGCTCCAAGTGTAGGATTTCCTAGAATGATGGAGTCATTGCTGGTGTTCAGGGAAATGTTCGAAGAATAAATCAAAAATAAAAAAAGGCATATTTTGAAAATTAACATTGAAAAAACTCACCAATCATATTAGAATATAAAAGTAAGTCGGGGCATAGCTCAGTTTGGTAGAGTGCTTGACTGGGGGTCAAGAGGCCGCAGGTTCAAGTCCTGTTGCTCCGACCATATAAACGTTGAAATTGCAATATGTCCAGCGTTTATTTTTTTGTGCCTTTTTTCATAGATTTTCTGAATCCGTCCAAGCTCTCCCAAACTCTTTTTTTGAGATTGAAATTGTTTTTCTATGGCTTAATAAGCAAAAAAAGAGTCCCGCTAGGCACTCTTTTACATATCTCTAAAGCCAATTACAAAACAATTTGTCTTATTCCAGTTAAACACAACTTATTAGTATCTAGATTACTCTTCTATCTAACACTTTTTTCATGGAGAAATCATACACTATTTCATTGACGAACGATCTATTATAGATACTGTAACAGAAATGATTGAGATATAGTCTGATTAATGCCATTTGCTAGTTAAAGGGTTATATTTACCGAATATGATTAAAGAGTTAACGTAAATTATCATTATTATCAACTCTTCTATACTCCTCAAGTTTTCTATAAAGACCTGATTTATGCATGCCTAATACTTTGGATACCTGTAACATATTATCATTGTACACCTTAATTGTCTTCAAAATATACTTTTTTTCAAACTCTTTAACAGCATGTCTAAGTGGCTTGATTTCGAGCTCTTCTCTTTTCATATCAGATTCAATGCTAATTTTATCTTCTGTCTCACTCACTTGGTTATTTTTTTGAATATTTATGCTTTGCAGATCTAATATGTCAGTATTTGAGGTGATTACTAGACGCTCAATTATGTTTTTTAATTCACGAATATTGCCGGGCCAAGAATAGTTTTCCAGTGAATGAATGACTTCATCGTTTAGCTTCTTTTCCGTTCTATATTTTTTGTTAAATTGCGATAAAAAAAGCTCTGCTAAAGGTTTTATGTCGTCTAGCCGTTCTCTTAGAGGAGGAATTTCTATTGGTAAAATATTCAGTCTATAAAAGAGATCTTCTCTGAATTGACCTTCATTTACCATATTAAATAAATTTTTGTTAGTTGCGGAGATTATACGAGCCTTTGAATAATATACTTGGTTGCTTCCTACCTTTCGAAACTCTCCTGTTTCAAGTACACGTAGCAGTTTTGATTGTAAGGATAATGGCAATTCTCCAATTTCATCAAGGAAAAGGGTTCCTTGATCCGCAATTTCAAAGAAACCAGCCTTTCCATCTTTACTTGCTCCTGTGAACGATCCTTTAGTATAACCAAAAAATTCCGATTCCATTAATTCTGTTGGAATTGCAGAACAATTAACAGGTATAAATATAGAATTTTTCCGTTCACTATTATTATGGATGTATCGTGCAAAAACTTCTTTTCCAGTTCCAGATTCTCCAGTGAGAAGTACAGTTGTATCGTTCGCTGACAGTTTATTCATGAGATTAAAAAGATTCTTAATTTGGCGACTTTCTGCCACAATAGAAGATGTTGTTGTTTTTTTGTCTAAAAGATAGTTAGCTAACTGATAATATTTTTGTCTATCTTCTTCAAATTTTTCAGTGATTTCTTTCATGAAATGTTCTTCTTGGCTATATGCAATAACCATTTCTAGTTCTCCATTATTGTCAAATACAGGTACTGCTGTAGTCATAAGAGGAGTGTTCAAAGAGCCTTGAACATAACGAAAGGTAGTCTTCTTATGGATTAAAGCTTGGGTAGTAGCGGTGTTTTTGAATAACCCTTCTTCTTCTAAATGAAACATAGACTTTCCAAGTATTTGATTTTCTGTTAGTTTTAGGTTTGATTTATTATGTTTTTTAGCATATATAACAATACCTTCTTTGTCTGTGATAATGATATTCCCCATAAACGTATCAACAATTTTTTCATAAAAACTTAACAAGCTTCTTTTAATCATCAAGAACAACTCCTTACAAATTTTGAGATTGGACGGTATAAGATAGAGTCTAAAATAAAAGAAACAATCTACTATAATAGACAAGCAATCTATTATTATAGACTACTGCAAACGTTATCCTTATGCTTTAAGAACTAAAACCTATTGTTCTTGAACATTTTACCATGTATTACTTGGATTATCAATATCAATGAGCAGTATATAAATTGGCATGAAACTTGAATGTAATACTGGTGACATAAAATTATTAAATAAAATAGGAGAGAAATAAAATGACTAAAAGAATTTTAAACTGTGCTATCACAGGATCTATTCATGTGCCGAGCATGTCACCCTATTTGCCCATCACACAAGATGAAATAGCTCAAAATGCTATCGATGCGGCGAATGCAGGTGCCTCAGCTGTTCATATCCATGCCAGGAATCCTGAAAACGGGATGCCTTCACCGGATCTTGGGCTCTACGAGGAGATTATCGGGAAAATCAGAGACAAAAATAAAGACGTGATTATATGCATCACTACAGGTGGTGGAGCTGGAATGACCGTTGAACAAAGGGTTGCGGTCGTCCCGAAATTCAAGCCTGAGTTGGCATCTATGAATGCAGGATCAATCAACTGGGGACTTTTCCCTGCTGCTGCAAAAATTAAAGAGTTCAAGTATCCATGGGAAAA
>DMAP01000372.1 GCA_003446975.1 Clostridiales bacterium
TTGAGATTGCACAAAATTACAACAACCAAGTTGTTGAGCCGGAACATGTTCTTGCGGCAATGCTGCAAGATCAATCGAATGTAGCTGTTTCAATATTGCAAAAATTGGGGAGCAATTTAAATCAACTGAAAATTAAAATTGGTGAGTTGCTTGAAAGATTACCAAAAGTTTCGGGCGCTGGTATTGGCAATCAGCAGTTATCACAGAACAGCGCAAAATTATTTGATCAATCATCCGAAGAAGCTAAAGCCTTAAAAGATGAATATGTTTCCAACGAGCATATTCTTATTGCCCTATCACAGGAAAAAGGAGCTGCGGGAAAATTATTAAATGATAATGGCATAAATAAAAACATTATTCTTTCTGCTTTAAAAGATATCCGGGGAAATCAAAGAGTTACTTCGCAAAATCCGGAAGAGACATATCAATCATTAAAAAAATATGGACGCGATTTAAATGAACTTGCCCGCAGCGGAAAACTAGATCCAGTAATTGGGCGCGATGATGAAATTAGACGCGTTCTTCAAGTTCTCTCACGCAGAACGAAAAACAATCCCGTATTAATTGGTGAACCTGGTGTTGGAAAAACCGCTATTGCAGAAGGTCTTGCCGTTAGAATCGCTGAGAAGCAAGTGCCAGTAAAACTGTTTGATACCGAGATATACTTGTTGGACTTGACCTCCATAGTCGCAGGAACACAGTTCAGAGGTCAATTCGAGTCGAGAATGAAGGCCATTATTGACGAAGCTAAAAAGAATGGCAATATCATACTGGTCATAGATGAATTGCATAACATCATGGGTGCCGGTGAAGCCGAGGGTGGAACCATGAATGCGGCCAATATTTTAAAACCAGCCTTAGCCAAAGGCGACGTACAGATAATTGGGGCTACCACCTTGGAGGAGTATAGAAAGCATATTGAAAAAGATAGCGCCCTAGAAAGGCGATTTCAGCCTGTTATAGTTGATGAGCCATCAGTTTCAGAAAGCATTGAAATACTTAGGGGCATCAAAGACTATTATGAGAATTATCATAAAGTTAAAATTACCGATGAAATTATAGAGGCAGCAGTCAAAATGTCAGAGAGATACATTACAGACAGATTCCTGCCTGACAAGGCCATAGATGTTCTAGATGAGGCTGGTTCGAGAGCCAATCTTAAAAACAAGGGATTGGTGGAACTGGAATCCCTCAAATCAGAATTGGTGAAAGTACGATATGACAAGGAACTTGCAGCTGAGAACGACGAGTACGAAAAAGCTGCCGATTGCAGGGTAAAAGAATTGAGATTGGAAGGCAAGATTGCTGATATAGAAAAAAACTATGTGGAAGTCTATCTGACAACCGAAGATATAGCCTACGTCATCGAGGCTTGGACGAAAATACCGGTTCATAAACTTTCAGAGGGTGAATCGGAAAAGCTTCTCAATCTAGAAAGAAGACTTCATAGAAGGGTCATAGGACAGGAAAGTGCAATATCAAGTCTAGCCAAGGCTATCAGAAGAAGCCAATCAGGTTTTAAAAAGCGAAAAAAACCTGCGTCTTTCATTTTTGTCGGTCCTACAGGTGTTGGTAAAACTGAGTTGGCTAAAACTCTTACTTATGAGCTTTTCGAAAACGAAGAATCTATGATTAGATTGGACATGTCTGAATACATGGAAAAACATACTGTCTCTAAATTAATTGGTGCACCTCCAGGTTATGTCGGTTTCGACCAGGCCGGATTCCTTACTGAAAAAATCAGGCGTAAGCCCTATTCAGTTATTCTTTTGGATGAAATAGAGAAAGCACATCCTGATATATTCAATATATTGCTTCAGATACTGGATGATGGTATATTAACTGACTCTAAAGGTAGAACAGTGAATTTCGAGAATACGGTTATCATAATGACATCCAACATCGGTACCAATAACAGAGGTAACAAAATCGGTTTTGGCAATAAAGACTATGAAGCCATGGAAAGCAAGATACACGATGAAGTCAAGAATGTTTTCAGACCCGAGTTTCTTAATAGAGTAGATGAAATCATCGTCTTTACCGAATTGAGTCAGGGTGAGCTAAGAGAGATAATAGATCTTATGATCAAAGAAGTTGCTGAAGAAGCAAAGAATAAGAATATCGTCCTGAATGTCACAGACGAGGTTAAGAATCATATTCTAAAAGTTGGATATAGTAGCAAATATGGTGCTAGACCTCTTCGCAGAACCATACAAAGGCTTATTGAAGATGAAATATCCGAATCGTATTTAAAAGGTTTGATTAAGGACAATATGGAAATCAGTTTTGTTTTAGAAAATGACCAGGTTAAACTGATCTATTGAATCAGGAGTTTAGATGATAATCCTTTCGAAAAAAAAACTAAGATTGAGCAACAACTATAGAATTATAGGTGAAAGCTTTCTCGAACAGGACAATGTCGATAAAGCTTTAACCTATTTCAAGAAATCAAAGGACTATGGTGGAGCATATCAAGATATTGATATGCTCCTTGATATGGCATTCATCTACTACGAAAAGGATGAACCGTTTCAGGCTGAAAGGTTATTCAAGGAGATCTTAGTGCTTAATCCCGATGAAGCCCGAGTTTATTTTGGATTGGGGCTAATATATGAAGATGCTGAGACTTATGATCGCGCCATAGAGTCATACCTTCAAGCCATCAAGATAGATAAGCAGTACCAACAGGCTTACTTTTTTCTTGCTGGCGTCTATCAAAGAATTGGTGACTTTGACAATAGTGAAAAGTATTACCTGAAAGCAATAAAAATGAACAAAGACGATTATTGGTCCATACTAAACTTAGGATCTCTTTATGAGGATTATGACATGGACGATAAGGCTGAACGCTTGTTTAGAAAAGCTTATCGTTTGAACCCAGAAAATCCCACGTCATCTTTCAATCTTGGCGTCATCTATGGGAAAAAAGGTGATTTGAGCAAAGCTGAAAAATATTACGATATATCCTTGGCTTTAGATCCAATCAATCCCTTTGTTTATCTTAATCTTTCTGTCAATTACAAAGAAAAAAGTATGTATAGTGAAGCAATCGAATGGTTGAACAGAGGTATCGACAAAAACCCTGATGAAGCTTTCCTATATTATCACAGAAGCTGTTTAAATCTACTGACCGACAATAAAGAAAAGGCAGTCTTAGACGCTAAGACCGCTTGTAGACTTGATGATTTCTTCATTGACTATATTAAGACGGATGAGGATTTAAGTGAGATTGCAAGTTATATCAATAAATAATCTCTTCCTGCTTTTATCTGTCTCTCAACTTCTCTAACTGCTGTTCCACCAAATGAATCTCTACGATCAACACAAGCTCTAGCTGATAAATCTGGAATCATTCCTATGTTCAAGCTAGAGCTGATTTTTTTGAGGTCTTCCTCTTCTATCTCTTCTAACCCTACTTGATTTATTTCACAATACTTTACCATTTTCCCTACTAGCTCATGGGCTTCTCTAAATGGCATACCTATTTTCACCATATTCTCTGCTATATCCGTAGCTGCCAGGAATCCTTTTCCCAAGTGATTGCTGATTTCTTCCGTCTTAAATCTTGTGTTTTCCAGCATTTTAGCAAAAATTCTCAATGACATTCTTAATGTGTCAATTGTATCAAACAAAGCAGCTTTATCTTCCTGAAAGTCTTTGTTATAAGCCAATGGCGTACCCTTCATGACTGTTAACATGGAAATAAGGTTGCCGTAGATTCTTCCTGTCTTCCCACGAATCAATTCAGCTATATCAGGGTTCTTCTTCTGCGGCATTATGCTGCTTCCGGT
>DMAP01000351.1 GCA_003446975.1 Clostridiales bacterium
TCCGTTATTGATCTATCTTTTCTGTGGGTTATCGATCGCCTTGGTTGTTTTTTCAAAATTCAGAAAATCCAATAAGATTGCCGCAAATCTTTTTCTGATTGGTATGGTTGGAATCAATTTATCATTGTATTATTTGATTAAAGTCTATGCGGATGATGGAGGTGTAGCGGAAGCAGGTGGTTTTGGACCTTGGATCAGAAGTGAAGGAGCAGATAGAGCAGTCGCTATTGGTTTAGCACCAGGTATTGACGGTGGTGTCGCAGGGCTTATCGGTATCATCACCGGTGGATCTGATTTTGTGGGCACATTCGTAGATGAAGTGGATTCTGGCGACATAGACTACACAGAGACCGAATCGGAAGCTATTCCTGAAGAAGAAATCGTTAACGAAGCAGAAACCAATGATGAACAGGGGTCTGAAGGAGAAGACGAGACCGAAGGTGGGGAAGAATCCGAGGACGGAGAAGAGGAATCTGCAGACGAAGAAGAGACATCTGAAGATGAAGAAGAGTCCGAGGACGAAGAAGAGGCATCTGAGGATGAAGAAGAGTCCGAAGACGGAGAAGAGGAATCTGAGGATGAAGAAGAGGAATCTGATGATGAAGAAGACTATGACGCGGAAGATGTTGAAGATTTTATAGAGGATTTGATTAATCTTGTAACAGGCAATCCGGAAGAGCAGTTGGAAAGCATGATCAATCTTGGTTCACTGGCAGCAGTTTTACCGGGAGAAATTGGTGATCTCATCAATGCGGGTCAGGATTTTGTTCTGACATCAAGTGTTGTAGATGCCATATTTGGCGCTTATGACTGGGTTGTGCCTGAGTGGTTTACAGAGGCTGCTGAACAAACAGCTAATGAGTCCTGGGATTATATGGGTGTTGTTAAAGACATTCTTGATCTTAATGGGAACATTCCTGAAGGGCATCCAATCGCAGAGCTAATGGACTGGGCTGGTATTACAAAGGATGCCTTGGACAATATTGGTATGGGTGATAATGTGGTATACGCAGGTATTAAATCCTATTTGTCCAATAAAATCAAAAGTGCAATTTTTGACAAGAACACCAATCCAGGTTTAATTGTAATGGATATTCTGACGACTATATTTGCAGGAGGAACTCAGGCTGGCGACATTATCAGTCCAGGTAAGACAATCCAAGGCGGAGCCAACTTCATCATCGATAAAATAACAGATCTATACAATGGGACAGATGATGTGTCCAAAAGATTGAAGGATGGAAAATATGGCGGTGTTTGGAAGGTGGCTGATGATACAACTGACTTGATTGCTGAAGGGGTTTATAATCCTGATCAGTTTAAGAAAGATTTTGAGGATGTGGTTACCTCTGATGATTTCTATGATGGTATGTATAAGACAAACGACGAGCTTTGGAAACCGGCCGAAGGTTCTTGGGCTATCAAAAGAGCAGGCTGTTATGTGGGACACAAGACAACCGAAGGGCTAATCAAGGTGGCAGATGGTGTTAGACAGTTGAGTTCCTGGCTTGGCAGCTGGATGTGAGGAGGTAGAATATGGCTTTGTTGATTTTAAGAAAAGATGAGCTGGAAGTGCTTTCACTGGTTAATGGAAATAAAATCAATTCATTTTCTGTTCTAAATGGAATAGAAGGGTTTGACAGAGAAAGTTTGATGGATAAGAAAGAAAAATTTGCTGAAGTGATAGAAGAATTTGTGGTTGACGGTGCCATATGGAAGGATAAAAGTGGTCGTCCCTACTTGATTCGAGAGCTTCAGGGGGTATTTGACGTCATTAATAAGCCTGAAAAGACCGTAAGAATCAAAGTGGCATCCAAAAAGGATCTGATGGCCTATTATACATATGTAGGCGATATGGGCGTGATTTTTTCAGTGGGAAAGAATCAGGAATTTTACTCTATCGCCTATGTTTTCAATAAGCAACTACTGTCTACTTGGTTCAATGACGAAATCATTGGCGATTTAGAAGTCGAAAATAAAAGTGATTTCTATGTAGAATGGGAGCTTTTCAGTGATGAGTTTGAGCTGTTGATGGTTATGATAATATTCAAAAATCATCTCAAAAAAATGGATGCAGACAGACCCTTGACACTTGAAGCCATGAGAGATCCCAATATATTGTCGTACATCAACGAAAACAATTATTTCAATTTAAATCCGGATAGTTTCTCCAAAATGCTGGAACAGGACAGACTCGAAAGGACGATTCAGAACCTATCAGAAAAAGGTGTTTTGAAAATGACCGATCAAGGTATTGATATTCATGAAATGCTTCATGAAGGCTTAGAAAAAGGCAATATAAGAGATATAGTCGAGATCAGCGAGATGACACCTTTTATGCGTGGCAAGAATCTTTATATCACCAATCTGGGCTACATGACATTTGAGCCGATAATGGTCAAACCCATGAAATGGAAGGTTAGTATTTTGGGACTAAAGACCTATCCATTCAAACTTGTCGGCAAGTTGTTGGAATTCGGTCCGGTGCAGGCTGGTGAGCTATTGAAGAAGCAGTTTAAAGACAAAATCTGAGTATCCACCTAAAATCCCCGGCATATGAGATGCTGGGGACTATTATATTTCTTGATATACTTACTTTTAAACTGATATAATGGTTTTAGTTGTGAACTACTCACCGCTTAAAACAATCATAGATTATTTTATTGAAGCGGGAGCTTCTTGGTCAATGCTTCTAATGAAGCAAGATTACCCAAGCTCTACGGGTGGATTCCCACCCTGGTTTTATGCTAACCTATTTTAAGTAGGTTCTGAGATGCATTATCATCTCTATCATGATAAGAGCTACACTGTGGACATGTCCACTTCCTAACAGCGAGGTCTTTGACTTCAATGTTTTTATAGTTACACACATGACAAAGCTGGCTTGATGCGTAGTATGCATCCGCTTTATTGAGAGTTCGTCCATACCAGTCAGATTTATAAGTTAACATCTCTGTGAAGATTGACCATGATGCATCTGCTATGGATTTGGCTAATTTATGATTCTTAATCATGTTTTTGACTTTTATGCTTTCGATATTGATCACTTGGTTTTTGTTTATCAATTCTTTTGAACGCTTATGCAAAAAGTCTTTACGCTGATTAGAAATCTTTTCATGTTGAATAGCTATTAGTCTTTTGTTTTTGTAGTAGTTTTTAGAGCCCTTCACTTTGCGTGACAACGCTCGTTGCAACCTTTTAAGTCTATCTTCCCTCTGTCTAAGGTATTTTGGATTAGGTATGCTATCACTGTTTGAGAGCGTTGCAAAGGTTTTAAGCCCTAAATCAATAGCGACTTTAGTGCTTAGTGGTTCCAGTGGTAAAATGCTTTCTATGACTAAAATAGATGCATAGAACTTACCACTGGAAGTACGCTCTACCGTAACAGACTTAATCTCTGTGTTGGCAGGGATTTGTCTGTGAAGTTTAATGCGTACCAGTGTCTTGAGTTTTGGAATATTAAGATACTTATTGTCTACAAGAGACACTGTTCCGTTTTGGTTGTTGGTTGTATAACTTTGTGCGTAAGACTTCTTTCTGAACTTAGGGAAGCCTTGGTCCTTATTACCCTTTTTGAGTTCTCTAAAAAAGTTTTTATAAGCTTTTTCTAAGTTAAGCTGTGCATTCGCTAACGCTAAGGAATCTACTTCTTTCAAGAAAGCGTGTTCTTTCTTATACTGAGCAGGTGTGTTATATAGCATTTCTCCATGTGCTTCATAATGCTTTATTTTGTCATGAAGCATGACATTATAGATAAAGCGTACTGAACCAAAGGTTTTTGCAAAAAACACCTTTTGTTCTTCTGTTGGATAAATTCTATACTTATAGGCTTTATTTTTAAGCATCACACACCTCCTCACGCATCGAATGTATGTTCTATTTTACCTCGTTTTATGTGCTTTTGTCAATCTTTCAGATACAAAAAGAACGATTCATCGCCCGCCTAAAGAGGTGGGTGACTTCTCGCTAGTAATGTTAAAATCAGTTTAATCTAAATAAAGGAGTCATAAAGTGAGCAAAAAAAATTTTATTAATAGAAATGTTGATGGGTCTTTGGTTATACCGGCACATATATTGAATAGCACTAGGCTAAAAAACTATAATGAATTAATGATTATAGAAGAGGAAGGCAGGATGATACTGGTGCCATCTATACATTCCTTATCAAGACTTTATGTCGAACCGACATCAACCTGCAATCTCAATTGTGTGACTTGTATCAGAAGCAGCTGGCACGAAGAATCCGGTTTTATGGATATGTCTGTCTTTAATGCTTTAATCGAGCAGGTTAGAGAATTCAAAACGATAGAATCTGTTATGTTTAGTGGATTTGGTGAGCCATTGTCACATCCGGATATTTTACAAATGATTAAGGCATTCAGCAATCTTGGAATAAATACTGAGGTTACGACAAATGGAACACTATTGGATGACAATATGATAGATGGGCTTTTTGATGCGGGATTGAAAGATTTGTGGGTCTCTATTGATAGTGTCACTTCTAATCAATTTAATGAGATTAGAGAGGGTGGCGATTTTGAACAGGTCTACAGCAATCTGAAAAAATTCAAGCTAAAGAACAAGAAAAGTAAACGAAAAATCATACTTGGGATTGCTTTTGTGGCCACTAAAGATAATGTTGAAGAGATGTCTAAACTGAGAGGTTTCGCCGGGAGTGTATGGGCTGAAAGGATATCTGTCAGCAACGTCATCCCATATGACAGAGAGATGGAAGAAAAGATGCTGTGCAAAAAGAAGCTGTTCAAACCTTTGGCCTATAGAGAAGATCAAGAGGATCGGATAGGATTCAAAGAGATAGTCATACCCGAAATCAGTCTTCCAAAATTGGATTACACATTGGCAACCAAAGAAGCTTTGTTTGATATTCATAGCTCGATGATGAAAATCAAGAAATTGGATGAACCTTTCAATGAAAATAAGGACTATTGCCGTTTTATCAATAAAGGCAACTCCTTTATCAGATGGGATGGCATGGTGACCCCTTGTATGGGGTTGATACATTCCTATAAGACATATTTGAATGGAAATGAAAGAACCATAAAATCATATACATTGGGAAGCATTGCTGAGAAGTCATTGATGTCTATATGGCAATCAGAAGAATACAGACAATTTAGAGAAGATGTCATGAGATTTGAATTCTCACCTTGTGTTCTTTGTGGTGGTTGTCAGGAAGGCAGCTCCAATGAAAAGGACTGCCTAAAAAATGATTTTCCGGCATGTGGTGGCTGTTTATGGGCCCAAGGTGTTATTCAATGTCCATGATCGACATTAACAATGTAAAATTCTCATTATTTTTCAATAATCTTGATTCATTTAATATTATACATGATATAATTAGATGTGCGAGTTAATCGTGTAAAATACTAAGGGAGGTTTTTTGATGAAAAGCAGAAGATTTATTGTCTTGATTGTTACAGTTGTTTTATTGACCAGCATGATGGTGTTGCCTGCACTTGCAACGACCTATGAGGTTCAAAGCGGTGACATGCTCTACAGAATCGCTCAGAAGTATGGTGTGACAGTTCAACAGATTGTTGATGCAAATGACATTAAAAACCCCGACCTGATTTATCCGGGGGACAAATTACTGATACCAGACGGCATTGCAGCAAAAGATGATGTGGAGATAACGATTCTTCACACAAATGATGTGCACTCGAGAGTTTCATTCAGTGCAAACGACGGGATGGGATATGAAAAGCTTTCAACTATTGTAAAGGAAATGCGTGCTAAAAATCCTAACACATTGGTGATGGATGCCGGAGATGCTTTCCATGGACAAACCATTTCAACTCTGAATAAAGGAGAGAGTATTGTGCAAATCATAACCGACTGTATTCATGATTTGCACAATACTCTCTCCTTTATTGAGAGTTGAAATGGTTTGTCCATGGAAAGCATCTCCGGCATCCATCACCAATGTGTTAGGATTTTTAGCACGCATTTCCTTTACAATA
>DMAP01000168.1 GCA_003446975.1 Clostridiales bacterium
ATGCTGTCCTGACTGTTGATTTAGCAACCGATGTTCGAGCCATGCCGAGTTGTGGATCAGGTGCAAGCGATGCGGCTACTGATGGCACCTACAACTCACAACTCGGCATGGCTCGAACATCGGTTGCTAAATCAACAGTCAGGACAGCATGCAAGAATGGTTCACATCATGGATCATTCAGAGCATATAATGAGATTGCATGGTTGCAAAGGTGTGAATATGCATCCTTGCATTCGCAGGATACATATACTGAGACTTTAACAGGAGATGGATTTAAGCAGGGTGGACTTGGATCAGGGCCGACTGTTGTAAGTGGTGACTGGTCAGCATGGGCAGCCTATAAACCATTTATTCCATCAGGAATCAGCGCAACACTTGGAAATAATACAGGTAAGGTAAATTACACCATTAAAAATTTCAACGGTGTTGATAAAGTGGTTGCTGTTACATCATATCGTGGTTTCGAAAATCCATTTGAATATTTATATCTGTTGGCTGATGATGTGCTCATACATCACTCACCAGATACTGAGCTTAATAAGAGCATAGCTTATTTGTGTGAGGATCCATTAAAGTTTACATCTCATTCAGATTCAGCTGTGAATGTTCCTGATGGCTATGTGTCAATTGCTAATTTGCCACGTGCGACTGGTTATATCTTGCAATTGACTCATTCAGATAAAGGATATTCATTCCCTCAATCAATAGGAGGTGCAGCTAATATTGGAGCGTGTGACCAGTTCTATCATCCAGGGTTAACATCTTCCGGCTGGTTTGGTGCTCTGCTCGCTGGGAGTGCGTATATTGGGGCGTATGCGGGGTTCGGCTTTCTGTACACGTATCCTCGCTCCTCGTATGCGTATGCGTACTATGGGTTCCGCTTGTGCCGTTTTTAACGGATACGGTGGATCGGAATGCGGTGAATTTTTAAATTGAAGAAAAATAGGGTTTGTGGTGGTTTTGTTGGTGCTCTGCTCGCTGGGAATGCGAATAATGGGGCGAATGCGGGGTTCGGCAATCTGAACACGAATAATCGCTCCTCGAATGCGAATGCGAACAATGGGTTCCGCTTATACCGTTGTAAAATTGAAGATATAATGATTTTCACGCCACCACGACCATGCCTCACAAAAGTTATAATTACGGTTATAGCCGGCAAAAAAATATTACGTTAAGACAGTGTGAGTAAGAAATTGAAAACTCTGTAAAGACTAACGGCACTAAAAATGGGTATGATAAATACGAAATACGGTTATTGTTATAGTAGTAATACAAGATTCAATGATTATCAGGATTTTGAAGATTGCGGGTTGATAATTGAAAATAGCAAGAGGTTAAAAAACATTTATCAGTATTTAATTTCACCTGATAACATTATTAAATCACAGCATGATGCTCAGAAGGGCAAAAAACAAGGTGGTGAAATAAATAGGTTCAATAGTAATATTAATGGGAATCTGCAGAAAATTTTCAACGCTTTGGATGATGAGAGTTATAAGACAGGAACATATCGAATAAAAATGGTTACTGAACCAAAGGAGAGAATCATAATGATTGCTCCTTTTTATCCTGATAGAGTGGTTCATCATTGCATCATAAATGTAATGAAAAATGTATGGACTAATATTTTCATAGATAACACCTATGCATGTATCAAAGGGAGAGGTATTCACAAATGTGTGGATGATGTGCATAAGGCATTGATGAGTAGTAAGCACAACACAAAATATTGCCTGAAGATTGATGTGATGAAATTCTATGATAATATTGATCATGTATCAATGAAAAGAATCATAAGGTACCGGATTGGAGACGAACAATTTTTAAAGCTGTTAGACAAGATAATAGACAGCAACGGACAGGCAAAAGGATTACCGATTGGTAATTATACAAGTCAATATCTTGCAAATTTGTATTTGGCTTATTTTGATCACTGGGTAAAAGAGGATCTAAGGGTAAAGTATTATTATAGGTACATGGATGATATTGTCATATTTCATAGTGATAAAGAAAAATTGCATTATTATCTGGATATGATTGGTCTTTATCTTGCTGGTGAATTGAAGTTAACTATTAAGCGTGATTGGCAGATATTTGAAGTAGATGAAAGGAGTTTAGATTTTGTTGGTTTTAAACAGAATCATTATAACATTCTTTTACGAAAGAGCATTCTAAAACGTTTTTACACAAAGTACGAACGGATTAAGAAGAAAAACAACATTCGAGATTTAAATACATTCAAACGATTATTCCCATCTGAATATGGGTGGATCATTAAATGTACTGAAGTTCACAGAAATTACATACTTAACAATTGTATTCAAAATGGAAAAGAAAAATCTATTAAGCATCGGGCTATTGTCAAAAAGACATCCTGATACCTTCTTTGACCTAAAAAATGGGCAGGGAACATTTATGTACAACCACAACATTAAAGAAGTTTTGGTTATTGAAGATTTGGATGGTGGAGCTACTATCACTGAAGATGCGGAGGAATCAACAGCAAGGATGTTTCAGTATGATTCATTAAGGTGCGAATTCCCAAAGAACAGTGATAATATATTTGCCACACTACTTGAGGCTAATTATCCACCACAAAAGGAATCACAACTGTGGAATGAATATAAATCGGCTGAGCTGGGTCTCTTGGATGAATCATTCAAAGAGCCATATGAGGCATTTTTGGCTGATAGGCTTTTAATTAAAGCAATGGTTGAACTCGATTGTGAAGCGCAAAATATACTATAAGTTATGAATGGAATTGTGGATTTTGATGATAGCATTGATGTAGATGATTCAAACGATGCTTTATTCGATTGTGAATATTCAAGCATTGACAATATAATCAATGAGGTCGTCATATTTACCGGAGTAAAGAAAGATATACAAACAGA
>DMAP01000329.1 GCA_003446975.1 Clostridiales bacterium
TGGTTCCTGGGGCGTGCCGAGAAAAAGATGAACGATACAGGGTTCACCAAAGCGGTACGAGATGCGCTGCCGGGTTTCCGCGACCAGCTGGATAAACAAGGAGCGGAGACACCTTATGGTGTTCCCTATCGTCCCAATATCTGGGGTGCCGGATGGGATATCCAGCGTTTTGGTTATACCCACTACTTCCTGCACACCGCCTATCCCGACCTGTTCGGCCCGGAGTACATCTACAATGCCCTCAACTTCATTCTGGGATGTCATCCCGGCTCCAACACCGCCTCCTTCGCCTCCGGTGTGGGTGCCGTCTCCGCCACGGTGGGGTATGGATTGAATCGCGCGGACTGGTCCTATATCCCCGGTGGGGTGATCTCCGGTACCGCATTGATCCGTCCCGATTTCCCGGAACTGCTTGAGTTCCCATACTTATGGCAACAAGTTGAGTATGTCATGGGCGGTGGCTCCTCCCACTACATGTTCCTGGTGCTGGCGGCACAACAACTGTTGACAAAGCGTTAATGAGATCTTCTTTTCTTATGGTGATGATGTCATGGTTTTTGAGGTGAGAATCAACCCTCATTCAGATGATTCCTGTTTTAAGCAGCGAAACCAAAAGAGGGTTGCTATAATCTTTTCCAACCGGATTGCATGACAGGTTCACCTGACTCATCTAATCTGATCTTTGCATTCCACACATAGCTCTTTGGCCACTCCTTGAATATTTTGACAACAAAGAATACAATTTTCAACACCAGTCTGCTCTCATTGGGTTCCCAACCACCCGTGGGATGAATCTCAAAATCAATGTCATTATCCACCCTTCTGATCTTGTAATTGCCATGAAGTGATCCTGCTGTATGATCGGTTGAAATTGAAAAGGTCCCATTGATATCTGCTTCTTGTCGAAGAGAAACAATATCAGGTATTGCCGGATGAAAATCAATTGCAATCATATGTTTCTTGTTCTTCGTACTCATTCGCTTTATTTCACAATGACCACCATTCTCCTCTATCTCATAGGTAATCGCATTATCTTCTATTTTAGAGTTGTTGTCAGGCGTTAATGGAGACAATGGACCATTGAAATTACTATTCCAATCCACGTTAAATGTATCTGCCGAATAGCGAGTGAAGTAGTTCCTGGAGCGCTCTATTGGCATTGGAAACGTGTCCGGTTTATGTTTCACTTTACCAATCACTATCTCTATGTCAGTATACTTTTGTTTTGCAAAAGAGAACTCATACAGGGAATAAACGGGTAACGACACTGGTTTTTTAGATATTGCTCCTATAGGTGCCAGCAAAAAGAATGGTTCTTTATTCTGCCTGTTCCTTTCGTTGACTCTTACCTTTATTTCACGACCTATCTTATCTTCAAAAACAAAAGAAGCATCTAAAGAATCGCTGTCAACCTCAAATTTGGCCTTCTCCAGGGGTCTTACAAAAAAGCTGGCACTGTTTAAAACACTTTCTTGTGATCCAAAAGGAAATCCTGCCTGATAATACACATCTGACGCTCCATCGTTTCGGTAAGCAATCACCAAGAAATAGTTCTTGCCGATTTTGTCACACGCCTGCTGAAATTCAAAGATATTATAAAACTCATCCGGATCTTTTTCAAAATTGACCAGTATCAGTTGTTCCATTGGATCAATCTTAAAACTAAATGGTGAATAAATAGTTCCATTCGATGGAACAGAGTAAATATCATTTGTATTTACTGTGGGCCTCTTTTCCCTCCGATTATTTGCACTTTTCTTCATCTAATATTCCTCCCTGGTATTCTTTAAAACATGCCCATGACCCTCTTCGCTATTTCAAGTTGCAGACTGCGTGCGATCACCTGTCATGTTACACAATTGTTGAATCTTTTCCCACCTTACTCACATTGGCCATTTGTTCACGAGTACTCGTCCCTTTTGAAAGTCGTATCTCAATGTAACAAACCTTATCGAGCCTGGACATATCAACTGGTTTACCTCCAATAAACCAATTCGATTGATCAATATTATCGATAGTTATAACTGTCAAATCAGTATTGCTTAAAAAATGTTTTGGGCATATGCTTTCTCATTTCCATTCAAATATTTATTAGTCCACGGACAATGAACAAGACATTGCAAACAGGTTACACAGAGAAAAATATCTACAATTTTTTCTCTTTCAACTCCATAATACCAAAGATCTCCTTTAATTGCATTCGTTTTACATATTTGACTGCAAATACCGCAATTACCACAAAGCGGGATCAATGGTTCCTGTCTTTTCGAATCCAGGGTAGCACTAGTCAATACTGAACACATACTTATAGCACTCCCATATTTCTTTGTCACCAGTAGATTATTTTTCCCTATCCATCCCAGTCCTGCTAGTACTGCAATAGTTTTATGAGGTAACGGGGTTGTTTTATTATTCTTATCGTAACATCCTGATCTCACGATATTCTCCTCTGATTGAGAATAGGCTTTAAATCCCTTAGAGACAATATACTTTTCGATATTGTCTGCTATTTGATCTGTTTTATGTTCTGTCAAATGAAATTCGTCTTCATTTATTGTTTGAAGAACTTTCATCTGCTCAACATATTCAGGATTAGCTGCAACTTTCTCAAGATAGGATTTAGACAATGCTATGTCAAATAAAATTGCGGTTGAATATCCTTTACTTTGCTTATGAGTTAAATGAGATATATCTACAAAACAGACAAAGTCTACACCCTGTTTTTCTATCTCTGACAGAAGTTCTTCTTGAAAAAAATCTGATCCCATATCTTTCAGTGTCTGGGTACTCATTAATCTGTAATATCCGAATTGCATTTCTGTTTTACCTGATGCAGCAATTATTGTGTACCAAATATTATCTCAGCAACAAATTTACTACAATCACAATTAAAAGTTACCAACCTATTTCAAAAAAAAACACCTACCCGCAAATGCAGATAAGTGTTTAATTTTCAGTGTCGGGGTGGCGGGATTCGAACTCGCGACCNNTAACCGGACTGCGCTACACCCCGATTGGTCTTCTTCTCAAAAGACGGGCGCAAAGATAAGATTATTTTTGTTGTGAATCAAAACATCTCTGCTTTTTTTATCACTCCATCCATTTAACATAAGAATTGTGTACCTTTGCTGATCGATAATTGAACGTAACGCAACAGATATCATTTATGTACAGAAACAGCACGTGCGGCGAGCTGCGGCTGGCCGACGCAAACAGGGAAGTGACTTTGTCAGGATGGGTTTCTCATATCCGCAAGATGGGAGGGATGACCTTCATCGACCTGCGCGACCGCTACG
>DMAP01000342.1 GCA_003446975.1 Clostridiales bacterium
AATGTTGTATACCTTGTGACCAATAAATACTTGTACTACAATGCTGATCCAGGCAATATCATTCCAACTTTTAGAGATACGACAAAGAGCAAAGACTTCATGCAGATTCCCATAGACAAAATCATGTATTATCCAAATAGATTGTCATCCAACTATTTAATTGTTTCAGCAGTAGACATCATGAATGAAAAGGAACCAGCAAGCATCAATGCGTTTCTTGGCAGTGGCAATTTGGTGTACATGAGTAATGACGCCCTGTATGTAGCCGGAAATGATATTTACACCATTTGGGGAACTATAACCAATGTCAGCAAGTTCAACGTAGTTGGAACCAAAATCGGTTTTGCAGGTGGTGGAATGGTGGACGGCTCTATCCTAAATCAGTTCAGCATGGATGAGTTCGAGGGTAACCTAAGGGTAGCCACGACAAACTGGCAGCAAGACAGCAAGAATGCGGTCTATATCCTTGATGAAAGCTTGAATCAGATAGGAAGTATTGAGAACATTGCACCGACTGAAAGAATCTACTCCACCCGTTTTATGGGAAATAAAGGCTACATCGTAACATTCAGGCAGATAGATCCTTTGTTTGTCTTGGATTTGAGTGACCCCACTTCGCCTGAAATAACTGGAGAACTGAAAGTTCCTGGTTTTTCCAACTACCTGCATCCTATAAGTCAAAATATCCTTCTTGGCATCGGACAAAATGTTGATGAAAAAACCGGAACCCAATTAGGCATTAAGCTATCGTTGTTTGATGTTTCGGATCAGGGAAAACCGAGAGAGATAAGCAATCTTGTCCTCGGAAGCAGTGGAAGCTACGCTGAGGTGTTAAGCAATCACAAGGCATTGATGCTCAATCCGGATAGGAATATGATCGCTTTCGATGCAAGTCTCAGCAATATAAACGGTGACTATCAAAAGTCTTACTTCTATGGCGCTTTAATCATCGAAGCGAAGGAAGATGGTACCTTAAAAGTCTTACACCAGATTTCCAATGAAGGTATATACGGATCCCATGTCAAGCGTGTCATCTATATTGGCGACATCTTATACTATGTCCTTGATGACAATATTAGGGCTTTTAATATAGATACCTTTAGAGAGATAAAATAAACGCATAGCAAATTAATTGACATTCAAAAAGCCACACAGGTTGACCATGAAATCGGTTAGTTTGTGTGGCTCACATTTACTCAGATAATATCTAAACTATTTAGTCGCCATTACTGTTCCTTCTCCCTCGACCACTACTTCACCTCTTTGATTGACTATTGTCGTTTTAAGATAGGCGATTTTTTTCTCTTTGATGATACTAACAACCTCTCCAGTTGCGGTGATGGTGTCTCCAATTTTAACAGGTGCAACAAATTTGAGTGTCTGGCCGAGATATATAGCGTCTGCTCCAGGTATGCACATGCCAACTATTGTTGACAGAAACGATGCTGTCAGCATTCCATGAGCAATCCTTTCTCCAAATCTTGTTTGCTTTGCATATTCGGCATTGACATGGACAGGATTGAAATCCGCTATCAGCCCTGCAAATGTGTTGATGTCGGATTCGGTTATTGTTTTGCTGATGCTGGCCTTTTGTCCTATAAACATCTCTTCGATGCTGTAACCACTCATATTTAGGCTGTTTTGATCAATGTGATCAATCATTTCCAAGATATCCCCTTTATAATAAGATAGTTTTTTGACACTTCTTCTTTGATCAATTATATGACAAAGATAGGTTAAGTCTCATTTTCAATATTCAAAACTAAAAACCATAATCCACTAAATATAAGTCGGATGGAGGATAATATGTAATGTGCCATGTTTTGTTATTGGATTTATAATCGTTATATTCAAGAACATATTTAGGTAACAGTACTGATATGCGACCAGTGTCATCACTAATAAATCCGTAGAAATAATCATCAAGATACAACGGCTGATCTTTGTCTTCCACCATTACATTCCCCACTAAGTGACTCTTTGCCTCGCCCACTTCCGAAAGCTCTCCAAAAACAATGACTCTATACATTCTTTGATCATCATTGAAAGAAGTAGGTAAGTCTGATAAGAGTGTATCCTTGATAATCGGAAGATTTGATTCTTCAAATGCTTGTGTGGTCTTTATAGCATCCTCCATTCTTCGTTGTTTAAAAAAGTCAGAATTCATTACCCAAATGCTATTTATTTCATATTTATCAGATAATGGATGCTGCGCATAGCAGTTCATTATGAGCATCTTATCATTGGATGCAAAGTGCCATGCTGTATCACCATAAGTATTCCTATCTCTTTTAGACATGTATTGATTAAACTCACTATACGCAGTTCTATAATTGGTAATTCCTGACAACTCGCACATAAGTTTCAACGCATCTTCTACAAGATATTCGTCAATGGATTCTTTAAAAATCTGTCTGGTGAATATATTTGTCATGTTATCTTTACTCATACTTGAAAGGGCAAGTGAAATATTACTATCACTAATAGAATTTAGTCGATATGTCTTAAGATGATTTTCATCACTTGATTCCATTGGTTCAACTTCCCATTCAGTTTCGAGTACGCTTAGTGCTTCTTTGAGACCTTCTAATGTATGAGGAACTTCGTAATAATTTGGACTATTATCATAGAGGAAATAGCTGCCTGCTATTATGACAAAAATTATTAACACAACCAATAAAGACTTTCGTTTATTCATTTATTAATCAACCCACTTTTCAAAAAATTCATATTCCATACTCAAATTATACCACTAGCTACAAATGAGTATGGAATATTAAAAACTACCTCCTACTTAGTGCTTCATGCTATATAAAGATCATTAACAATTGAAATTTATGGTAGGGAGATTAGGTCATCTATGTAATAATATGCGTTAGTACATAAAGTAGTACAAGGGCATTGATGCACAGAATAGCCTAAATTATGAGTAGTCGAATCCTTTACCCAATAAGTTGCTTCCATATAATCCTCAGTGTGTGTACATTTTACCTTATCCATCCAAAATGCTTCAATCTCATACTCACAATAAGTACACCTTTCTCCATTATACACTTTCCAATGTTGTAATGAACAGTTCCCAGTTGGCCATCCCTGTACCGGACAAGCAATCGGCGAATAATCCCATTCATAGATATTCTGTGTGATAGTTAAACCACCATTACCACATACTGCGCATATAGCTTTGTTACTGAGTGGACTTTCAATAACATATTTATTGACACCGTCATTCAATGTATCCATTTCGAGAAGATCTTCAAACGAATCAATTATAACTTCAACAATTTTCTCCTTTTTATTCTTCTCATCATTCTCTTTTTAAAGTCAATATTATCTGTAAGTTCTTCTTTGTGGTTAGGGTCGGTAAGAACTGCAAATGAAGTTACTCCAACGCTTGTGAAAATAAGCGCAACAGCTAAGACTAAAA
>DMAP01000007.1 GCA_003446975.1 Clostridiales bacterium
TGTCCAATTATTTCACTTCTCAATCAGCTGTCGCATTGGCCAAGCTTCTGGTGGAAAACTCTTTTGCCGATAAAGTCTTTTTTACCAACTCCGGGACTGAATCCAACGAAGCCGCCATAAAAATAGCTAGGAAGTATGGACGTGGCAAATCCATCAGCAAAACCAGGATCCTAGCAGCCAATAATTCATTCCATGGAAGGACTTGCGGTGGATTGTCCATCACCGGACAACCGAAATATCGTGAAAACTTTGAGCCATTGATTCCTGATGTGTCGTTTTTTGACTTCAATGATACAGTAAGCTTCACAAATCTGGTTGATGACGATGTATGTGCCGTATTCATCGAAATCATTCAGGGAGAGGGTGGCGTTGTTGAAATAGATAGCGATTTCCTAAACACAATAAAAGCCATGTCTGTTCAGCATGATTTTTTGCTGGTCATCGATGAGATCCAATCAGGTGTGGGTCGTACAGGAAAAATGTTCGCCTTTGAAAACTTTGGCATTGAACCGGATCTGGTGACCGTGGCCAAAGCCCTGGGTGGCGGATTCCCTATCGGGGCCGTTTTAGCCGGAGGCAGATGCAGCAATGTGCTCGTTCCCGGAGACCATGGGACAACCTTTGGTGCCAATCCCGTATCATGCGCAGTGGGGTGTGTTGTACTCAAGGAAGTCATTGACGAGGTATTTTTATCTGAGGTTGTCGATAAAGGCAATTATATCAAAAAAAGAATGTCTGACATTCAGTCCCGGCATCCGAATATCATCAGGCAGATACGAGGGCAGGGCCTGATGCTTGGCATTGATGTGGGAGAACATGCTGTGGCCATTAAGGACAAGGCTTTTGAGTGCAAGCTGTTGCTGAATGTCACAGCAGGCAGTATCATTAGAATTGTGCCGGCACTCAATATCACATACGACGAGATCAATCTGTTTATCAGCAAATTTGAGGCTGTTCTAAATTACTTGCATTAAAAAAACCTTCTAATTATATAAAGAACGAGGCAAGAGCGTTAGGGCCCTTGTCTTTTTTTGTGCAAAATACATTAAAATCAATTATATTAATATAAATATTAAAATAATTAATATAAAGTATTGACATATTAATTTCATAGGTGTATTATGTAATTAAATCAAGATAATTAATTACAAAATTCATAAAATCAATAATATAACAAGAATAATTAATGAGGGTAAAAATAATGAAAGAGATTATTGAAGTGCTGGATCTGATAGGTGACAAAAAACTGAGTGTTGATGAAGGCATCAAGGTGATTGAAGAATTGAGAAGCACCCAGGAAATTGTCAAAAAATCAAGATGGATCAAAATAAAAATCAAAGATGGAGAAAGCGGGAAAAGAATAAATCTTCCACCTATCCCTTTGGGGTTGGCAGGGAGTCTCGCATCCTGGGGAATCATGATGGGAATCAATCACTCCGATGAGAAAGAAATCCTTCATAAATTAGACAGAAAAGACATCAAAAAGATGTTTGATGTCTTTAAAGAATCACCACCTATGGTGATTGTAGAAATATTTGATGAGAGTGAAGGCACAGAAGTGGAGGTTTATACAAAGTGATGAGGAGAATTGAAATGAAAAAAGAAGTTATAGGCGTATGTCCCGTATGCGACAACAAACTGAAAGTGACCCAGCTGGCATGCAGAAAATGCGGAACGGCCATATCAGGAGAGTTTGAGCTGTGCAAGTTCTGTCAACTGCATAAGGATCAGAAGTATTTTGCCGAGATATTCATCAAAAACAGGGGCAACATCAAGGAAATCGAAAAGGAACTGGGCGTATCATACCCGACAGTCAGACGATTGCTGGATGAGATCATAGAAGCATTGGGATACAAAGAAGCGGCCAGGAAGGACCTGGTCAATCAAAGTGAAGTCCTGGAGAAGCTGAGCAAAGGCGAACTATCTTCAGAACAAGCTCTAAAACTATTAAATGGCGAAGCCCTATAGGAGGATAAAAATGAACGAGGAAAAACTGAAAATATTGAAAATGATTGAAGAAGGCACCATAACAGCAGACGAGGGATCAAAACTACTTGCATCAATAGATGACAGCAAGGAACTGAACATTCATGAAAACACAGGCGAAAAACCAAAATGGCTTAGGATTAAAGTGCTGAGCAATGAAAATGGCAAGAATACCAAGGTCAAAGTCAATATACCCATAGCCTTGGTTGAGACAGGTCTTAAGATTGGAAAAAGCTTCGACAAGAATTTTGAGGAATCCATGAAAGGCATTGACCTGGGAGAGGTCATGGAAATGATCAGAAACGGAGCAGAAGGCAAGATTGTCGAAGTGGAGTCGGACACCGGCGAAATAGTGGAAGTTTATGTGGAATAAACAATTCAAAGAGAAATATCGCTTAAATCAACAAAAACAATATCGCCATATTGACAAGCCTGTCAGATGGTGATATTATTTTACATATTCTACTAGGGAGTTACTCCAATGAGAGAATTATTGATTCAACAAATCACACAATTCAATGTACATCATCATAGACGCGAGAGTTTGCTGTAGAACGTTAAGTTCACGGATGCAAGCTCTATTAGTTTTTACTAAGAAGACGGCATCTGTGATGGAATAAAGAACTTTTATGCCATTTGGATGCCAAATCCAAATGGCATTTTTTATATCTGAAATCAGGAGGAAAACATGAGATTTACCAATATTAAAGACGAGATGGCATATTCAGAAAAACGCCACACCTTAAAAAAAGACATCGAAGAGATGGTCATGAGAAAAGGCTATAAAAACTATGAACCGGGAATCATCGAGGATTATGACAAGTACATTCAAATCAATACCCGATCCAATAAAAAATCCATCGTCAAGGTGATGAATGTCAATGGCAGCATTTCAATCCTCAGACCGGATATCACCTCAAATCTATTGAACAACCTTCTCCCCAGATGGCAGGCAGGACTGGAGCTCAAGATATTCTACTACGAGAAGATATTCAAGCAATCGGGCGGGAGCATCAAGGAAATCAGGCAAATGGGTATCGAATGCCTGGGGCTGAATACGGTCGCCTCAGATAGGGAAATCATACTATTGGCCAATGACATACTCAGCAGATATAGAGCCAATTATGTGCTTGAGATTGGAAGCTCGGAGTATCTGAAAGGATTGCTGAACGAGTTTTATCTGGAAGAGGACGAATATCATCAAATTCTGTACTTTATAGACAGGAAGAACAAACAGGATCTGAGGAGATTCATCAAGGGATTTGAGAAAAATGAAGCCTATGAAGCGTTAATCAATCTGATCGACTTGAAGGGAGAGCCCTTTGAAGTCATAGAAAGGGCAAAATCAGGCTTTCTGAATGATAAGATGAAAAAAGGACTGGATGAGCTCTCTGAAATCATAACAATCAAAGATACCTCGGATTTCAAAGGGCAAACCCTATGTGACCTATCCATGGTATCAAGCCTGGGCTATTACTCGGGTATCATGCTGAGAGGCTACTACAGGGACTCCAACAGGGAAATCATAAAAGGCGGCAGATATGACACCTACACAGAGCAATTCGGTGACGTCATCCCAGCAATAGGATTCTCTGTTGAGATGGACGAGCTTCTAAGAGTTTTATATGAGGGAGGGGAGATCTGATGGATTATTTGACAGTAGCATTGGCAAAGGGAAGGCTTGGAGAGCAATCGGCAGAGCTGTTTGGGAAAATTGGTATCGGAAAAAGCCTGGACTTGGATTCAAGACAGCTTGTGTTTGAGGATGAGGAAAACAAGATAAAATTCATGCTTTTGAAAAACTCGGATGTTGTGACTTATGTGGACAACGGGGTTGCCGATATCGGCATTGTAGGAAAGGACATGGTTAAGGAAAGCCTTTCAAAGGTTTTTCAGCTTCACAACCTCAACTTTGGATATTGCAAGATGTGTATTGCCGGAGAAAAGGGCAAGACCGTATACAGAAACAACGCCATACTGAAGGTTGCGACAAAATTCACCAATTCAGCCAAGGCATACTTCGATTCAAAGGGTCAGCGCATACAGATCATAACCCTCAACGGATCGGTTGAGCTGGCGCCGAAGCTGGGACTGGCAGACGTCATCGTTGACATCGTTGAAACAGGAAGCACATTGAAAGCCAATGGTCTGGAGGTCTTGGAGGAGATGTTTGACATAAATCCAGTCATAATAGCCAACAGGATAGGATACAAATTCAAGATGAAGCAAATCGATGAAATAATCGCCAAAATTGAAGAATTGGAGAGAAAACAAGATGCTAAAAATATATGAATCATCAGAAAACAAGACATTTTTAGACGAGTTGAACAAAAGAACCAATACAGATTATAAAGAAGTCTATAGAGTAGTTAAAGCCATTATTGAGGATGTCAAAGCAAATCAGGACGAAGCCCTTTATCGATATACTGAGAAATTTGATGGTGCAAAGCTGGCAACCTTAGAAGTCACCAAAGATGACATGAAAAAAGCCTATGACCGATTGGATAGAGACCTGCTCAAGACCCTTATCAAGGCTCACGACAACATTAAAGACTATCACGAAAGATTTGTCAAAAAATCAATGACATACAAGCCCAATGGCGAGAACATTATTTTGGGCCAGATTATAACACCAATAGAAAAAGTAGGCATCTATATTCCCGGAGGAAAGGCAGCCTATCCCTCGACTGTGCTGATGAATGCCGTGCCGGCAAAGATTGCAGGCGTGAAGGAACTGATTATGGTCACACCTCCCGATAAAGAAGGAAAGATCAAAGACTCCATACTGGCCGCAGCCTATATAGCCGGAGTTGACAGGGTATTCAGCCTGGGTGGCGCTCAGGCCATAGCCGCTCTGGCTTTCGGGACTGAAAGTGTACCCAAGGTCTATAAGATAACAGGCCCGGGCAACATATACGTGGCAGCGGCTAAAAAACTCGTCTCTGATTTTGTGGGAATCGATATGATTGCCGGTCCCAGCGAGATACTGATAATAGCAGATGATTATGCAAATCCCAAATATATTGCGGCTGACCTGATATCCCAGGCGGAGCACGATGAGATGGCGGCAGTCATACTCGTCACGGATTCCCCAAGACTGGCGAGAGAGGTCAATAAAGCCCTTGAAGGTCTGGTTGAAGAAATGGATAGAAAGGAAATCATCCAAAAGGCTATGAATAATTATGGAGCGGTCATAATCACCAATTCCCTGGATGAATCAATCGCCATAGCCAATGAAATCGCACCTGAACACCTTGAGATCGCCACCAGAAACCCATTTGAAGACTATAAAAAGATAAGAAACGCAGGGGCCATATTCCTTGGAGAATACACACCGGAACCGGTGGGAGACTATTTTGCCGGACCAAACCACACGCTGCCCACAAGCTCCACCTCCAAGTTTTCCTCAGCCTTGAGTGTGGATGATTTCATCAAGAAAACATCCCTGCTCTATTACAGCAAAGAGGCCTTGAGGGATTATGAGGAAGACATCGTCAGATTTGCCAATGATGAGGGCTTCAGCGGACATGCAAATGCCATAAAAGTCAGATTCGAAGGAGAAAGCAATGATTGAATTAAAGAAAAGTGTCAGAAATCTCAAACCCTATTTCGTCAACCAGATACCCTATAAGGCAAAACTGGATACCAATGAGACCCAAAACTATCTTTTGAACAAGGAGCCGATTTTCGAAAAGATAGAAGCAAATATTTATCCGGACAGTGATGCCACGATATTGAGACAGAAGCTGGCTGGCTACTACGGATGCAAGTCAAACAACATCATGGTCGGCAATGGATCAAGCGACATGATCAACCTTGTCATCAATGGCTTTTGTGAGATGGAAGACAGTGTATTAAGCTTTACACCCTCCTTCAGCATGTATGAGAACTACTGTGTCATGGCGGGAGCAAATCTGGTCAAACTGGCGAGCAATGAAGACTTCTCAGTTGATATCACCAAGCTGGTGGACAAGGCAAAAGAAATCAAGCCGAAGATAGTGATCATCTGCAACCCCAACAACCCAACCGGGTACTATCTGGAGAAAAAAGATGTGATTAACGCCATTGAGGAGATAAAGGATGCCATCATCATATTGGATGAGGCCTATATAGATTTTGGAGGCGAGTCCTGTGTGGATCTCATCGATCAATTTGACAACCTTATAGTCATGCGAACCCTGTCAAAAGCATTTGGTCTTGCGGCGTTGAGGGTCGGTTGCATGATTGCAAATGAGGCAATGATAAACAAGCTCTGGGCCATCAAATCACCCTACAATCTAAATGCCTTGTCCCAGTACTATGGGGCAATGGCGCTAGACAGACCTACTGAAGTGACCGCTTTTGTTGAAGCGATAGCTACGCAAAGAGAGCTTCTGGCGGATAAGCTTAAAGCCTTGGAATTTCAAGTCTACCCTAGCAAAGCCAACTTTCTTTTTGTAAAGCACGATCGACAGGACTTGTTTGAGCTTTTAAGCGAGAGAGGCATTCTTATCAGAAAAATGCCGATGGATTCAATCACCTATTATCGCATCTCCATCGGATCAGAAAAAGAGAACGAAATCCTTATCAAAGAATTGGAGGAAATACTATGAGAGCTTCAGCCGTTGAACGAAAAACAAAGGAAACCGATATATTCGTTGAATTGAGTATTGATGGTACAGGACAGTCTGACATCAGCACAGGCATTGGCTTTTTTGACCATATGCTGACGCTGCTGGCTTTTCATGGCAAATTTGACTTGACAATCAGATGCCAGGGCGATCTGGAGGTGGATAGCCACCATACGGTAGAAGACATAGGATTGGCATTGGGACAGGCTTTTCTGGAGGCTTTAGGGGACAAGACAGGCATCAGACGTTATGCCAATACTTATATACCCATGGACGAGTCCCTGGCCAGGGCAGTGCTGGACATCAGCAACAGGCCTTATCTCGTCTATCAAGTAAACTTGAAAAAAGACTATCTGGGTCAGATGGACACACAGAACTTTGAGGAGTTCATGAGGGCATTTGTCATGGCTGCCAAATTGACCTTGCATGTTGAAGTCCTATATGGCAATAACGACCACCACAAAATCGAAGCTGTCTTCAAGG
>DMAP01000379.1 GCA_003446975.1 Clostridiales bacterium
CACAGTGCCCCTACTATCCCTGCCATTTCCCTGGCCAGGACTGCACTTTCTGTTACTGCCCCTTCAATCCCTGTGAGGATGAGAGGACCGGGGGAGAATGGATATGCGGTTCCGGAGGACGGAAAGGATGGAGCTGCATGGACTGCTGCCTGATACATGAGTCATGGGTGGCTCAGCAGGTGCTTGATGTTCTTCTGGTGCATGATGATCTGAATGAGGGATTGAAGGCGGCGTGGCACAGTGTTATCAGCCAGTATTTGTAATTGCCCACCAGGACTTTCACATATTTCTATATCAAATCTCGACTCTTAGCAAAAATGTTATTAAGCGTAACAACTATAATTACGTCTGTTATCCGGATATGCTCAGTATCTCAGATACACCTTTCAGATACATCCGGGATGGCTCCGGATAATGCCATCCCTTTGGGATGTTTTTTGGTATGTTGGTCTTGTATGGCTTCTTTACGTTGTTGGTATTGGAAAAATCCGGCTCGGTAAAAAAACTATTAAAATCAGTGACCATCCAACTATTTTAGATGATTGCCGATTATTACTATCTCTTGAATTAAGAGGATTTCTATAGAGCCAAAAAAAGAGAAAGAACATTCAAAACCTGATCTGCCTTTTAAGCTTCTCTATACTTTCTTTAAAAGGTGTCTTTCTTCCATCGCCTTCAATCATCTTGCCTGTTTTACCTTTTGCAGTCTTACATTCTCTGTTTGCCATGTGTTTGACTCCTTGCACTCTTATGACATGTATCTAACTTCAAAAGCCCGCCTCAAAAGAGCCTGCGAATCCCGAATGAACCATCATCTATATAGCGCCTTGCCCCTACAGGTAGGACACACCTCCATACGTCCACCGTATCCAAAAAACGAATTGCCACCACTATTTCCAAACAAAGAGCTGTCACTCCTTTCCCCGAAAAGGGAACTGGCGCCCATATTTCCAAAAAGCGGGGCATTGCCTGCGAGTTGTACTTCACCACTAACCTTACATTTGGGACACTTCACCAAAAACATCGTAGCGCCTCATATTTTTTAGCTGTTGATTTGGATAAGTTTCCTAAAGAATCAGTATCACTAAAAAGAAAAAAGAATGAACCCACAGGTTAGGGGTTCATAATCAAATTGGTACTGTACACTGTTTGTCCAGAAATCGTATCAATCAGTGTAAACCTAAATGGTGTGTTTCTGTTTACAACGATGTCGTTAAACAGTGCACTGCCCGTCGTCGAATTTCCCACGAACTCTACATAGGCTGTGTCCCCCGGTCTCAGGTATGAACTCATTGGTTCAAATCTGAAAGCATCTGAGCCCAAGCTTGTTGACATTGTTCCATATGTGATTTCGGCTCTTACACTATTCCGGAGAAGAGTATCTCCGCCAAGATGGACCAAAGTGATGTTTCCTTCAGCAAGTGAAACATCTGCAGTGAATGTTGCTTGTGGAGCTGCCTCTTGGGTACTGGTAGTTGATGCGAATGAACTAACTGCTGCTGCAAGAATTACAGTAACCACTATCATGAGCATAACACCTATCACAGGAGAAACTCCATTTTCGTCAGAGAATAATCTTATTTTCATTTATCTCACCTCTACATCTGACTGATAGATTACTTTCTGTGTTGGAATGTGCACAATTCTTACAGTTATCCAGTCACCTTTTTCGACGCTGTCATAATCTGCGATCATTGAATAGAGTCCTGCTATATCGCTACCTGTATCATAGTTGCCTGCTGTTGCGTTCCAGGATGGGTTGTTATAGTTGGACCAACTGTCTGCAACCATTGTAACACCTGGCTTGAGCGTATAATTACCAAAGTGTACCGGATTCCATGAACCATCATTTTGCCATGGAGCAACTCTTGAAGAACCATAAGGGCCAGAAATTACGTGATTGATTGTTCCAGCCACAGTTTCCATTATTTTAACGCTTCCATTTGCTGATGGGTTAACAGTCACTATTTTTAAGTCTGATGTTGGAATTGAATCACCGGTAATCTGTCTTATCTTTAGATAGTTTTCGTACACATCTAAGCCTGTTGAACTATCTGTATACGAATACTCATTGTCTACAATTTGTACTTCGAAAATAGCTGTTGGTGCCGCTTCCGATGATTTCATCAATCCTGTGCTCGTCGAGCTTACTGCAGCTGCCAGAATCACGGTCACTACAAGCATGAGCATGATGCCGATCACTGGCGATACTGCTTTTGTATCTTTGAACATTTTCATATCGTTTCACCACTTTACTTTTGTTCTGGAGTAAGATGACGTACCGTAGGAGAGATGGATTCCTCCTGGCAGGTCCGGGGGTTAATATGCATTCTGCTATATGGGCCTGCTACCAACCGAATTGTACTGAATTACTCCACTTGGGGATGTCCCTTTGACCCTAGGACTTCCTTGAGGGATTGGAATGATTGGCAAGTATTTAAACTAAGCTTTTTTGATAATGCCTGTGACCTTAAAAGGTAACATTGTTTCTGATTGAGCAGTTTATATAAAAGCAAAATAGCCCACTGAAGTATCATAT
>DMAP01000071.1 GCA_003446975.1 Clostridiales bacterium
CCTGAGTACAATATACTTTGCACACACGGTGGGTGCAAGCGTTCTGGGTGGATATTTCCTGTTCATTGCATATCTCACCATCATAAATCTGATGGCTGATGGCGGCTTTGGCGATGCTGCAATCAAACGTATCAGTGAAGGAGAGGAGCAGGACGAATATTTTAGTGCATTTGTCATACTACGCTTCGTTTTTGTGATGTTAGTGACGGTTGTACTTATTGCATTTCGTAGATATTTTGTAGATCTTAACGATTCTGGAACATTTATCTGGCTTATACTAGCACTGATCGTAGGAATATTCTATGGGGCTGTTTCAAGTGGCATATTGGGCCGTGCAAAAATGGGAATTGATGCAACTGCAACATTCATTAACAATATTTCACGAGTTATCATTCAAGTCATTACAGTTGCTCTGGGATATGGTGTAGCAGGCCTTGCAGGAGGATTTGTGGCAGGATTATTAGTAAGTTCTTTGATAAAACTGCATTTCTTTGATCTACACTTTGTACCTTTTAGGTGGAAGCACATTAAAAGCCTGGCAACGTTTTCAGTATGGATTTTTTTAATATCAAGTGGAGTCATTGTTTTCTAGACTGCAGATACAATCATGATAGGTTATTTTCTTAGTAATGCCGATGTAGGTGTATATCGTATCGTTTTGCAATTCACATTGATGGCTACATTTATGACAGTCGTACTTCGTTCAACACTCTATCCCAGAGTAAGTCGCTGGGGAAAGATTGGTGATACCTCATTAATAGAAGCGTCTTTATCCCGTGCATTTACCTACTCACTCATCCTGGCAGTACCCATGGCCATGGGTGGCTTTTTACTTGGAGACAAACTCCTTTATTATTTTTACGGAGCAGATTTTGCAGAGGGATATATAACAATGATAGTTCTGTTCGTTGTTCAAATTATAAACATATTCTCCTATTTTTTTGCAACATACCTAACTGCAATGGACCGCCTTAAATATCTATTCAAAGTTACTGTTGTGTCTGTTGCTGCAAACATTGCATTAAATGCATTGTTGATACCATTGATAGGGATTCTTGGAGCAGCTATTGCCACACTTGTTACAATGGGACTAAGCGCAGTTCTATCAATGAGTATATTGTCAAAGATAATAATGATAAGAATAGAAATTGACAGTTTGAGGAATATTTTAAAGGCATCTGTTATGATGGGATTATTGATAATGGTTTATCGGCTGTTAGTACCATTGTCGAATGTATGGGTTACATTAATTCCGGTTGTTATTGGCGGCTTCCTTTACCTAGCTCTGCTATTAAAATTTGACAGGAAAATTTATGAAGATTCAAAAGGAATAATGCTGCAGATGATTATGTGAGATGACTGATCTTATTATAGTCGTATCAGTGAATCACATAGAAACATATATAGTATTTTAATATAAATGGGCCTATGGAGTCTCTATGGATAAAATCGCAATTCTACTGGTAACATATATTGATGATATTAAGTATGTAGAAAGGTTAATTCCAAACTACTTAAAGTACAATAGGAATAAAATACCATTATACATCGTTACTCCAGCCTCTGATAAAAAAGCATTCGAAAAATTTACAGGTGACAATATTCACTTATTCACTGCAGATTCAATCACCGACAATTTAGTAAATGATAATAGTGTCCGCGGTATTAGACCTGGATATGTAAACCAAGAGATATTAAGCTTGCTTTCTGGGGAAAAAAAGTATGTGAAAATTATTTTTGCATGGATTCAGAAGGACAATTTGTTAGGGATTTCTATGTATCTGATTTTATGTATGATGACAATACTCCGTACACAATCCTTATAGAAGATAATGAATTAGCAGTAGAACCAGAGTATTATAGAAAATACTGGGTTGAAAGAGAGAAACTGATTCGTACCATACAAAAAGAGATTGGTCTGGTCGATAAAAGGATGTTGACTTGCCATGGTTTTGCAATACTTTCCTGCAAGGTCCTAAAGTCACTACATAATAACTATCTTGTGCCCAACAACATGACATACAAGGATTTGTTAAGCATATCGCCTTATGAATTTTCGTGGTATAACATGTGGCTACAAAAAGATAAGACAATTGATATACAATTTAGAGAGCCCATTTTCAAGGTGTTCTATAACAAAAATCAACACTTGGAATATCTGCGAAAAGGAATTACAGTGAATGATATCGCCAGAGGATACCTTGGTATTGTAATCAATTCAAATTATTCAAGGTGGGATGGCGTTGTTTCTTATGAGGATGGAGATATATACGAACTTTCACTAAAAGAGATTGGTTCCTTATTGTACAAGATAATAAGGTCACTTTTGAGAAAACCACAAACTCTATTGATTAAGTTGCGGGCGAAATATCTAAGATAGATATAAACAAATGTAAGCATGAGGGCAACATGTACAAAGAAATAGATAGATGCCGCATTAGTGGTAGCACGAACCTGATAACTGTATTGTCGCTTGGTGAACAATGCCTTACAGGTGTGTTCCCAAAATCACCAAACGAGCCTATCACAAGGGGTCCACTCGATCTTGTGTGGTGTCCAGATAGCGGCTTATTGCAGATGAAACAGTCCTACAGTTTAGATGAAATGTATGGAAATAATTATGGTTATCGTTCAGGTTTGAACAATTCTATGGTAAGACATCTGCAGCAAAAAATTCATGCCTTAGAGCAAATGGTGAAATTGAATGACGAAGATTTGGTGATTGATATAGGTAGCAATGATGCAACTTCGCTTAAGGCATATGCAGGAAAGTGCCAAAAAGTAGGAATTGATCCTACCGGAAAAAAGTTTAAACAATACTATCCCGAGGATATCACTCTAATTCCAGACTTTTTTTCAGCAGAAACATTCAAGGCTAATTTTCCAAATAGCAAAGCGAAGATTATAACATCCATAGCCATGTTTTACGATTTAGAAGATCCAATGGCATTTGTAAAGGATATTGAAAAAGTCCTTGCCAATGATGGAATATGGCACTTTGAACAGAGCTATATGCCTAGTATGCTTTGCACCAATTCTTACGATACCATTTGCCACGAACATTTAGAGTTTTACTCTTTAAATGTGGTAAAGAACATGCTTGAGCACTGTGGACTAAGGATTGTTGATGTGCAGATGAACCAAATTAATGGTGGAAGTTTTGCAGTGACAGCATGCAAGCAAAATGGACCATATAAATCAAACTTGCCGATTATTAATGAGATTCTTAAACAGGAGGATGCCATGGGCTTAGACACCCCTAAGCCTTACCTTGATTTTGCAGAGCGAGTGTTTCAACATCGAAAGCATCTTAAAGAGCTTGTAGAATACTTGGTTGCAGATGGCAAAAAAATTAGTGGTTATGGTGCAAGTACAAAAGGCAATGTGTTGCTTCAATTTTGTGATTTCACGACCAAGCATATATCTTGCATTGCGGAAGTAAATGAAGACA
>DMAP01000290.1 GCA_003446975.1 Clostridiales bacterium
GACTGTTGACTCATCACCACTTCCTGTATACTGCTTGGCAAAATCCTCAATGGCTTTTTCTGCATTTTGCTTACCGAAGTATTGGTCTATAGCGCTTACGATATCTTTTTTACTGGCTAGGACCGGCTCGACCTTCATGCCGGTTGCAATCTCTATATCATCAATGGCATATATATTAAGTGGATCGTACATCGCGACAGTTAGTTTATCACCCTTGACTTTAACAGGAACAGCATTATATCTTCTGGCAAGATTCTCAGATATGAGTTTGGGTACCTCAGGACCGACAACATTGTTTTGTATATCGTATTTCTCAAAACCCATCTGGTTTTCAAGGGTTTCAATAATCACCTTTTCCTGAACCCATCCGAATTCAACTAGGATTTCTCCCAACTTTTGACCTGTCTTCTTTTGAAGCTTCAAAGCCTCATCCAACTGAGCATCGTTGATTTTTCCAGAAGAAATAAGGATATCTCCTAATTTTGATGATTTGTTTTTGTTATTCATATAGTCTCACCTTCAGTATTATTAGTTTTTATATATTCATCATATCACACTTAATTGATATTTCAATGAAAATCCGTTATGGATTTGAGTTTGGTCACCATGAGGTCGATGGCCACTAGATTGTTGCCACCCTCTGGTATGATGATGTCGGCATATTTCTTGGTTGGCTCGATAAACTGCTCATGGGCTGGACGGACAGTTTCCATATATTGAATCAGGATGGAGTCAATACTTCTGGATCTTTCATTCATATCCCTGACGATTCTTCTAACCAATCGGATATCTGAAGCCGTATCCACAAATATCTTTATGTCCAGAAAATCCCTAATCCGCTTATCATAAAAAATCAATATACCTTCCAAGACTATAATCTCGGTAGGCTCCACTGTCATGGTCTCTTTTTTTCTGTTGTGGATCTCATAGTCATATAGAGGCTTCTGGATCGATTTACCTTCTCTCAGGTCTATCAGGTGCTGTATCAGCAGATCACTGTCAAAGGCAAAGGGATGGTCGTAGTTGGTCTTGCATCGCTCTTCATAGGTCAGATGGCTCTGGTCCTTGTAGTAGGAGTCCTGCTCTATTACGGTCATGCTTTTTGACGGTATCTCTGATTTGATCTTATTGACAACTGTGGTCTTTCCGGAACCGCTCCCGCCTGTTATACCGATAAAAATAGGTTTCTTCATCTCTATACCCTCTTTTTCCTCAAAATATACCATGGTTTGATGGCTTTATCAATTTTAATTTGGATGATTTCCTGGGGATGGGGCGCTGACTCCACAGGCTCACCCTTACTATTGTACATCTCTTTTATTTGATAGTCAAAGTGTCTGATATCCGGTCCAAATATCTCGATCTCATCACCGATTGAGAACTTGTTCCGTTGCTCGACCGTTGCCATTTGCGTGGTCGGGTCATAGTCTGTCACCAATCCGATAAAATCATATTCTCTGATGTAGGAGCTGGAGGTATAGAGCTGACCCTCCTCTTTAGGGTCTCCATAGTAGAATCCTGTTGTAAAATCCCTGTGGGATGCCTTCTTGATCTCCTCATACCAATAGGGATCAAAGGGCTTGCCTTCCATCAGCTCCATAAGAGCGTTCTTGTATGATCTGACGACCGTAGCGTTGTAGTATGAGCTTTTCATTCGACCCTCGATCTTGAAGCTGTCGATACCTGCCTCCAGTAGGTCTTTCAGATTATTGACCATACAGAGGTCCTTGGAATTATATATGAAGGTGCCGTTTTCTTCCTCTATCACTGGGTAGTATTCATTGGGACGTTTTTCTTCGACTACGCTGTAGTTCCACCGGCATGGGTGTGAGCAGTCCCCCAAGTTGGAGTGCCTGTTAGTCATGAAGCTGCTAAGTAGACATCTGCCTGAATAGGATATGCACATGGCCCCATGGACAAAGGATTCAATCTTCAGAGTGTCTTTTTTATGCTGGATAACACTTTTGATCTCCTCAAGGGTCAGTTCCCTAGCCAACACAATTCTATCCGCTCCCACCTCATGCCAAAAATTGGCTGTCTGGTAATTGGTGGTATTTGCCTGGGTGCTGAGATGGATTTCCGCATTTGGAGCGTGTTGCTTGACCTGCAGCAATACCCCGGGGTCTGATACGATGATGGCATCCACATGGATGCTCTCAAGAAACTGTATATATTCTTCAATACCCTCGAAGTGCATGTCGTGGGCAATTATATTCACAGTGATATAGGCTTTTACGCCGTGCCGGTGGCAGTAATCAATAGCCTCTTTAAGATCTTCTCTGTCGAAATTCTGTGCGCCTGCACGTAGTCCCAACTGGGATCCGGCAAAGTAAACAGCATCTGCGCCGTATTCCACAGACATTTTAAGTTTTTCTAGATTACCGGCCGGGGCCAGTATTTCCGGTCTTTTCATGATGTTCTCTCCTTGTTGTGATGTTATGTTTCAATACTTTTTAAGGGATATGGCCAATCCATCTCCTATGGGCAATACTGATGTCTCCAGGGATGGCTCAGTATGAAGAAATTCAAGATATTGGCGCATTTTCCTGACTATAGTTCTTTGTCTCCTGACCACCAGATCATCTGTGGCGATCATTCCCTTGTACAAAACGTTGTCAGAGATGATCAACCCCCCTGGTCTCAACAACTTCAAAGCTATTTCATGGAATTCCATATACTTGCTTTTAGCCGCGTCCATAAATATTATATCATATTCCTGTGTCAGACCGGAAAGGATTTCTGTCGCATCCCCCTCCTTGATGGTGATGGGGGTTTTGTGGCCGTATTTTACCAGGTTTTCCTTCGCTAGGGCGATGAATTTTTTGTTTCTGTCTATAGTGGTGATATAGCCTTTTTCGTTGTCAATTATCTTGGACATAAAAATAGAAGAAAATCCGACGGCTGTACCAATCTCAAGGACTCTTGTGGAGCCTGTGAGTCTGATCAGCAGTCTGATCAGCTGGGCAACTTCCTTATGGATGATGGGAATGCAGTTTTCCTCGCATTCCCGCCTGAAATCATCCATTTCACGGTCTTCTTCTATGATTAAGCTTTGTATGTACTTTCCTATATATTCCCTGTTTATAAGATCCAAACGCTCACCTAGTTGTTGATGTATTTGGCTTTTGCTTTCAAGAAATCATCGTAATTGTCTGTGAAATAGTGGGAGCCGTCCCCTATTGCCAGGAAAAACATGTACTCTGTGGTGTCCGGATTGACTGCGGCGCTGATTGATGCCTTTCCCGGAGAATTGATAGGTCCCGGTGGCAATCCAAAGTGCTGATAGGTGTTATAGTCCGACTCAACCTCCAAGTCCGCATAGGACAGTGTGCTTTTTCTCTCTCCCAAGGCGTATTGCACTGTTGCACAGGACTCTAGTCTCCAGTTCTCTTCAATTCTGTTGTAGAAAACCGAAGCGACTACAGGACGTTCAATATCAAGGAGCGCTTCACCCTCAACGATTGATGCCATGGTCATAAGGCTGTTCAAGTCCATTCCCTCAGGTATATTGCCCTCGATGACACTGGTGTAGATTTCCTCGAAACCGGAAAGCATCCTTCTGATGATATTCTCTTCTGTCGAATTCAGATAGATGTTGTAGGTATCCGGATAGAGATATCCCTCCAGGCTGATGATATTGTCATCTGTCAAGAATGGATAGTCTGAAACGAAATAGTCTACATCATTGGCTAGGGCTAGGAAAACCTCCTTGTCAATGCTGAACTGGGAGTCGATGACATCCGCGATTTCCAAAAGCGTCAACCCTTCCTGGATTGTGATATTGGTGGTGGTTTTCACATTCCCGCCAGCCTCCAGTAAAGCTATGATTTCCTCAAGATCCATGGATTTGGTCATGGAATAGTCTCCCGCTTTGAAACCGGTACCTTTTTCATTCAGCCTGAGATAAATCTTATAGACATTCAAGTCATGGATCAGGCCTTTTTCTAGCAAGATATCCCCTATTGCATTGGGCGACGAGCCTGATGGAATCTGGACAATAACTGCTTCAGTGCTGTTTGTATCGACTGCCTGTATATTATTGTTGAAATAATTCACTGATAAAAGTCCTGAGCCGATGACGGCCAAGACTAGTATCATTAGGATTAGTTTTTTCATTTTTTAAGCTCCATGATGATCGGCAGGATCATCGGTCTTCTCTGAATGTCGTTGTATATGAACTTGCTCAGATCATCTCTGATGGCGTTTTTGATGGGTGACCAGTCCTTTATCTTGTTCTTGAAGCTCTTCTCTATTGAAGCCTTGACAATCAGCTTGGCCTCAACGATCAGATCTTCGTTATCCCTCACATAGACAAATCCTCTTGATACAATATCCGGACCTGACAGGATGGTGCCTGTGGCTCTATCGACTGTCACAACCGCTATGATGAGACCGTCCTCTGACAGTATTTTTCTGTCTCTCAGAACGATATTGCCAACATCTCCGACACCTAGTCCATCAACCATTATA
>DMAP01000089.1 GCA_003446975.1 Clostridiales bacterium
AAAGATTAATAGATATCATACTTTCTACACTTGGACTTATCATTTTATCTCCTGTTTTTTTAGTACTTATTATTGCAATCAAGCTTGACTCCCCAGGGCCTGTTCTCTTTAAACAGAAGAGAGTCGGGATCCATAAGAGTCATTTTCATATATTGAAGTTTCGAACCATGCGTATTGATACGCCGAAGGACACTCCTACTCATTTATTGGAGAATCCGGATCAGTGGATTACTAAGGTAGGTAAGTTCCTACGTAGAACGTCTCTGGACGAGCTGCCACAAATAATCAATATCTTTAAAGGTGAAATGAGCATCATCGGTCCAAGGCCAGCGCTCTGGAATCAGTATGACCTGATTGAAGAAAGAGATAAGTATGGTGCGAATGATGTGCCGGTTGGTCTTACTGGTTGGGCACAAATCAATGGTAGAGATGAACTTGAGATTGATGTTAAGGCTAGACTTGATGGAGAGTACGCTGAGAAGATAGGGTTCATGATGGATGTCAGATGCTTCTTTGGGACGATATTTAGTGTTCTTAGAAGTGATGGTGTTGTTGAAGGTGGGACTGGGACGAAGAAAGCTGATAAAGAGTCAGTGAAACATTAGGGGTGAGAAGATGTTATTAGTGACAGGGATTACAGGACATACAGGCAGATATTTCTTACAAGAACTTATTGATCACAAATATGAAGGACCAATCCGCTGCATCGTTAGGGAAACATCTGACACTTCAATGTTGGATAACAGCGGATTAAATATTGAGAAGATTTATGGAGACCTCAACAACAAGGAGTTCGTAAGAAAGGCTGTCAATGGAGTAGACAATATTATGCACATCTACAACATCCATCATTCACCGATGATTGTGCAAGCAGCTATCGAGAACAATGTAAATCGAGCCATTTTGGTACATACAACAGGAATATATTCTAATTTCAAATATGCTTCTCAAGGCTATAAGGATGTGGAAAAGAAAGTCACAGAAATGACTGCAGATCCAAACTGCCCTACAAAAGTCACGATTCTTAGACCAACGATGATTTATGGCGACCTTTGTGACAGCAATATGAGTAAGTTTATTAAGATGATAGATAAATTTAGAGTCATGCCGGTTATCAACGGTGGGAGAAGTCTAATACAACCAGTAAATGCAAGGGATTTAGGAAAAGCATTTTATACTGTTTTGACATCTCCTGAAAAAACAGCTGGAAAGGCTTATGACTTATCAGGTGAAAAGCCTCTACAGATGATAGAAGTTTTTAAGATGATAAGCGATAACCTCAATAAGAAAACAACATTTGTCAGTGTTCCTTTAGGATTTGGTGTTGTACTTGCCCAAATTGCTAAAGTGCTGACTCTTGGGAAAATAGATTATGTAGAAAGAGTTCAACGTATGGGTGAAGACAGAAGTTATCCTCATACTGAAGCCAAGAAAGATTTCAATTATAATCCGATGAGTTTTGAAGATGGCATTCAAATTGAAGTGAATCAGTATTTAAAGAATTAACTAAGTGATGAAAGTAGGATTGACAATATGAAAATAGCTGTGCTCTCAAGCCATACGTCATCACTATTTTGGTTTCGTATGGATATGATGAAAGATTTTATAAAACACGGACACTCTGTTATAGCCTTAGGACCAGAACCTGAATCAAACTGGAAAAGTAAGTTTGAGGAATATGGTATTCAATATAAGCAACTCTTTGTAGAAAGAAATGGTATAAATCCGTTTAGTGATTTAAGAACTTTTCGTGAGCTAAAGCAATTTATGAGAGAAGAGAAGCCAGACAAGATATTTGCATACCAAGCCAAAACTGTGGTTTACGGAAGTCTTGCAGCGAAAGCAAATAACATCACTGAAGTATATCCGTTAATAGCAGGGCTTGGTTCAATTTTTAGAGGCGAAGGACTTAAGAATAAAATAATTAAGACAATAATGAAGACTGAGTATCATTTAGCATGTAACGCAAGCAAGAAGGTGTTTTTCCAAAATAATGATGATAAAAATGAGTTTATAAACAACGGGCTTATTCAAGAAGACAAAATTGTGATCATTAATGGATCAGGTGTGAATCTTGAAAAGTTTAGACCCGAACCATTGCCCGATACACCGGCATTCTTGTTTATCGGTAGATTAATCAAGGATAAAGGCGTAATGGAGTATCTGGAAGCTTGCAAGAGAATTAAGGAGGAATATCCTAAAGTAAGATGTTTACTTGTGGGACCATATGATAGTAATCCATCTGCATTACAGCCAGAAGAGTTGCAGCCTTTCATAGATGAAGGAATTATTGAGTATTTTGGAGAGCAGACCGACATTAGACCATATTTAAAACAATGCAGTACTTATATATTACCTTCTTATCATGAGGGAACACCTAAGACTGTACTTGAAGCAATGGCAATAGGGCGATCAATTATAACCAGTGATGCACCCGGATGTAGAGAAACTGTCACAGATGGATACAATGGGTTCCTCGTGTCTGTTAAAGACGTAAATGGTTTAGTTGATAAGATGAGAATTCTAATAGAAGATCACGAAACAAATAGGATTATGGCAGAACGCAGTTTGAAACTTGCTAATGAGAAGTATGATGTAAATATTGTCAATAAATCTATTATGAAAACTATGGGATTAATATAAAGGAGTTAATTGATATGAGTTTATATGAAAAGATTAAAAATAGAGAAGAAAAAATTTCACTTGTTGGTCTTGGTTATGTTGGTATGCCAATAGCAGTTTCTTTTGCTAAAAAGGTTAATGTCATTGGATTTGATATTAGTGAAGAGAAAGTTGAGTTATATAAGAAAGGAATTGATCCAACTAAAGAGGTTGGAGATGATGTAATTAAGTCAACAACTGTAGAGTTTACAGCTGATGAGAGCAAACTAAAAGAAGCTAAGTTTCATATTGTTGCTGTACCTACTCCGGTTAACGCAGATCACACACCTGATCTAAGACCGGTAGAATCAGCAAGTAGAACTGTCGGGCGAAACCTGACTAAGGGATCCATTGTTGTATTTGAGTCCACTGTTTATCCGGGGGTTACAGAAGAAATCTGTATTCCCATACTTGAAAAAGAATCAGGAATGAGATGCGGTCAAGATTTCAAGGTTGGTTATTCCCCTGAGAGAATTAATCCCGGTGACAAAGTACATAGACTTGAGACGATTGTAAAAGTTGTGTCAGGTATGGATGAAGAATCACTTGATGTTATTGCGAAAGTGTATGAACTTGTGGTTGATGCAGGAGTACATAGAGCTGAATCTATAAAAGTGGCTGAAGCTGCAAAGGTTATTGAGAATTCACAAAGAGATATTAATATCGCATTTATGAATGAGCTTTCAATCATTTTTAATAAGATGGGAATAGATACTAAAGCTGTTCTAAAAGCTGCAGGAACGAAGTGGAACTTCTTGAGCTTCTCCCCAGGGCTAGTTGGTGGACACTGTATTGGTGTGGACCCATACTACCTCACATATAAAGCAGAGCAACTAGGATACCATTCACAAAT
>DMAP01000361.1 GCA_003446975.1 Clostridiales bacterium
GCATAGACTTTAATCAAATAATACAATGATAAATTGATTCCAACCATACCAATCAGAAAAAGATTTGCGGCAATCTTATTGGATTTTCTGAATTTTGAAAAAACAACCAAGGCGATCGATAACCCACAGAAAAGATAGATCAATAACGGATTTTTGTTAAGAAAAATGAAAATCAGCATAGATGCTATGACAGCCAATTGATAGGCATCAAAATAGATATCATTGAATTTTTGTTTTCCTTTGAAAAATCGTATAAAATCCTGATAACCTAATCTTAAGACCAAATAGCTTAGATCAGCTCTGAATGTAATAATAGCGATTACGGCACCAATGACAAGGGTATAGGCTATTGCTGTGTTTTTGAGTAAGAATTGTCCAAGCAACAGAAATACGACCGTGCTTAATAGAAAAAAAGTCAGAAATCTTCCAGATTTAGTAAATGCTGATTTGACGACCCTAACAGGTCCGGTGAATATGCCGCCGATAATTTTTTTCGGCCCCAGACTCAACATCCTTCTCAGCAATGATGTGACCAGATAAGCGGCAATGGTCCAAAAGGCGGTTCCTCTACCCCTATTGCCAACGAGCGCTAAAATTTTATCCAGAGTTGGATTGGTACCAGGCCAAAATCCACCGTTTGGATAAATTACCAAATACGTGTGAACTAAAAATGTGGCGAGTGCTATGATTGCAAAAAATAAAAGTCGTTTAGGAAGATTTGTAAATAGACCTTTAACAATCATCACCACCAGTTGAAACAATGTTTGGGGACCTTTAGTTGTCTTGTTTGGTTTAATTGTGTCCTTGATCCACTGACCATCTTCGTTTCTATACCAATTGCCATCTTTATCAACCTTCCAGTTAACCCCTTCGTCAGAAACAGCCTTGATTTTATCAACTGCTTTTTCAAACTTTCTGTCATTTAACTTCCCTGCCTCTTTTTTTGCTTTTAATGCCTGAAACTCTTTTACAGCCTTGTCTAATCTCATAAAGTACCTCCCTTCATTTTCTGATTTGGTATTCCTGATAAAGTTGATTAATCGAAGCAATCGATACACCTTGTCTAGTGGCAAGCCATACTTTGTTTTTATCATCAAACAGTATGGATTTGACTTCATTGTTAACCAATCCATCCAAGGTGTCCAGTTTTACAAAAACATCATCTTTCATAATACATAGTCCGTTGTATTCTGTTCCAATCCACAAATAACCATTATCTGTATTGATACTTCTGGCTTTACTGCCATAAGCACCCCATTCTTCCACTATTGTATCGACCAATTCTATTCCCGTTGGAGATGTCTTGAAAATGGCAATTCCACCAACATCATAGAATCCTGTGGTGATATAGATCAAATCGTTAACCTTCAATCCATCTGTGATGTAGTTATGGGGAAGTCCTGAATCGACAGAGAAATATGACCAATTGCCACTCTTAAGATAGCTGATGCCATCCTTTGATGAAGCATAGTGACCAAAAATCATGCCACCAAAGCCATCCTCCATGATAAAAAAGACAGTATTGAACAACAACCCGTCTTTTTCAGTGATGCTTTCCCAACCATCGTCCACTAGCTTCAGCACCCCACCATATGTGCCAACCCACAGAATTCCTTCATCATCAATCATCATCCCATTGACGCGATAATCAGGTACATTAAAAGTCTGATCCAGAATATTCACATAATTATCGCCGTCAAACGCAGTAATCCCAGCATCATGACCAATGTAAAGAACATCTCTGTCCACCACCATATCCTTTGCCAGATAGATGCTGCCTAAATCCAGTGTTTCAACCCTCAGTGTGTCTGGATCTATCTTATACACGCCCTCCATGCCGCTGGCATAAATACTTCCCTTATAATATACTAAATCAGATACTTCCTTTCCTTCCAGCAAATTAGTAAACAAACTATCAACAATCTCTTCCTCCGAACAGGAAGTAATCAATCCAAGAATAGTTAATATTAAAGTCAAGCAGAAGATTTTTCTGAGTTTGAAATTTACGTACATTTCGGGCATATGCAACGAATCCTTTCATCCAACGTGTTTACATTAAGTTTAACAATAAGATAATGAAACATGACTTCTTTATTGAAATTATACCACTTTTCCATTCTGTTTATACAATATTGAGAAATATTTCTTAAATTGGTTTTATGCGTATAAAAAGCCCTTCGATTATAGAAAGGCTTTGTTATCAAAATAAATTATAAAACCAAATCATCCAAATATTGCACTATTTCCTCTGAACTGGTCATTGAAAGCACACAATCTGCTACACACTTAGCTTTCTTATAAGATATTCCACGTATTATTTTCTTGATATTCGGAATAGAACCTGCACTCATGCTAAACTCATCCAGGCCCATCCCAAGCAACAAGATTGCCGCCCTTGCGTCACCTGCCATTTCCCCACACATGCCTACCCACTTGCCTGCTTTATGCGATGCATCAATGACGATTTTGATAAGTCTCAATACCGCTGGGTGCATTGGCTGGTAAAGATGGGTAATAGCTTCGTTTCCTCTATCGACGGCCAATGTGTATTGTGTCAGGTCGTTGGTTCCTATACTTACAAAATCAACCGCCTCAATCAGGCTTTCTGCATTCAATGCAGCTGCTGGTGTCTCCACCATAATCCCTACCTGAATATTGTTGTCAAAGGGGGTTCCATTTTTGCTCAGTTCATTTTTTGCCTCATTTAATATCTGATTGGCTTTTCTGATCTCTTCAATTGAGATAATCATCGGATACATGACCCGTAAGTTTCCATAATGACTGGCTCTGAGGATAGCTCTTAACTGGTTTTTCAGAATTTCTGGCCTGTCTAGACACATTCTAATGGCACGCCAGCCCAAGTAGGGGTTCGTCTCTTTAGGAAAATCCATATACCCGATATTCTTGTCTCCCCCAATATCAAGTGTCCTGATGATAACCGGACGACCTTCCATTTGTTCTCCAACCAATCGATAAGCATTAAACTGATCATCTTCGGATGGAAAAGTAGCTCTATCCATAAACAGAAACTCAGTCCTAAAAAGACCTATGCCTTCCGCGCCATTTTTCAATGCAGATTTTACATCCCTTGTCATGCCTATGTTGGCAGCCATCTCCACTTTTCTTCCGTCCAGAGTCATCGCTGGTAGCGTACGCAGTTCCTGCAATTCTTTTTTCCCCACCTGATAATTCTTTTTTAGCAGGTTAAAATGTTCAATCTGATCAATTGTTGGATTGAAAATCACAATACCCTTATTGCCATCCACTATCGCCATCTCTCCACCTCTTAATAAGGTAGTAGCATCTCGTAGACCAATAACCGCCGGAATTTCCAAAGATCTGGCAATTATGGCCGTGTGAGAGGTTTTCCCGCCCAGATCTGTTACAAATCCTAATACTTTTTCTGTATCCATCTGAGCTGTATCTGAAGGTGTCAGATCTGTGGACACGACTATAACCTCATCATCCAGTTTTGCCAGAGAAGCCATTTCCCTTCCTGCAAGATTGTACAGCATCTTTGTTCCCACATCTCTGATATCTATTGCACGGTCTTTGATATAATCATCATCCATACTTTGAAACATTTCCCAGATTTCATTGATTGATTTATCCAAAGCTGCTTCCGCATTCAGTTTGTTAACTGTTATATACCTTTCCACAGAATAGGATAAAGTAGGGTCATTTACCATCATCATGTGTGCGGTAAAAATCTCAAACTCTTCTTTGCTCAAAGTTTCCGAAATGCTTTTCTGTATGGCTTCAAGCTGTTTCCTGGTTTTGTCCTTAGCCTCTTCGAACCTTTTAATTTCATCATAAATCTTGCCTTCTTCAATAGGTTTTGAATCTATATCCAGCGTTTCCTTATTGAATAAATATACGTTTCCTATGGCGATACCAGGTGATGCGGCTATTCCCTGCATATCAAAATGTCCTCCTTCTTTCGAGTGTTCAATCAGTCATTAGTTACCATATTATAATATTATATTTCCTGTTAATCAACCAATTCACAAATCCATTGGGGAAAGTAGGAGATATTATGATATAATGAATAGTATGATGACAGGATTAATTAAAACAGATGTGTATGATGATGATAACTGCCGCACTTTAACACACTATTTATAAATATTGCAACGAGTGTTTAGAGTTCTCAGTTCTCATATAGATAACAAAACGATACTATTTTGGAGGTTAGAAATGAAAAGAAAACAAGTAAGATCAGTTTTGTTAACAGTTGTTTTAGTTCTCATCATGACAAGTACAGGCTTTGCGGTACCGGTACCCTACACAGATATCGATAACAACCCACATGAAGATGCCATCCTAGAGATGTCTAGATTAGGTATTTTAGCGGGTGTTGGCAATAATCAATTCGCACCATATGGGGAACTTAACAGGGCGGCAGCAGCCAAAGTTGCTGGATATTTATTGGGATATACCGAGGCTGATGCATTAGCTGCAGCGGAAACAGAATCAATTTTCACTGACATAGAAGGAACACCTCATGCTTGGGCACAAGGATGGATCAACCTGATGGCACAGGAGGAAATTCTGAAGGGAGTGGGCAACAACCTTTATGCACCTGGAGATGCATTGCAAATGGTTCACTGGGTAACCATTCTAACACGCATCATGCAACACGAACAGGAAGGTATGGCGTGGCCCGAAGACTATAATGACAAAGCCAATAGCTTAGGACTTGACAGAGGCCTTAACTACATGGGCACCAATACGATGAATCGATCAGAAATGGCACGCATGACAACTACCGCTATATACAAAGTGGAACGCCCAGATGGGAAAAAAATAATTGATATCGTTTCATTCGCCCAAGAGCCATTGGATGAGTGGCATGTCGCGGAACAAGACGAACCCCTTATCTACAACAACGCCAATATTTCTCTGAAGCTCAGCAATGCAATCGTGCCAAGCGGTGGTGGGCAAACGATTACCATCACGGTAACTGCAACACATGGTGACAGTAAATTGCCTGCTGCCAATACCAGTATTGGTTTCTTCGTTGCCGCCGGACAAAATGATAGAACAGGTCAGTTATCTGCTACAGAGGCCATTACAGATGTAAATGGCGTAGCGAGTGTCACATACACCACGCTAGTTGCAGACGATAACATTATGCTCCACTTTAAAGCCGGCATCTACACTGATGGTGACTGGATTGACAAAGGTGTCGAGGCAATGGCATCAAATACTGCTGCCTTAATCAGCGGAAGAATTATCAATCCCTTTAATGGAAAGTCTGCATCAAATGTTAAGCTTGGACTCTCACCGACCAATAATCCACAATCATATAATCCCATTTCAGTCGATGAAGATGGCTATTTCAGCAGCCCTGTCACTGCAGGATCATATGGTATCAATATTGAGCTGAATGCAGCAGGATCTTTGCCTTACGCAGGTATATTCAAAGGCTCCCATTTCATGATTCTAAATAATGAAGGTGACATTCGAATCTCAATACAAAACCAAAATTTCATCGCCGGTAATAGTTATACGATAGCTTCAGAATTAGGCGTCATAACAGGAACTACCAATCGTCCTTCGGGTAGTGATGTTTATATTTTACGAACTTCAGATCAATTTACTCAGATAGCCCAAATAGGCAGCAATGGTCGTTTCATGATTACACTACCACCTGGCACATATGACATTTACGACAATGTAGGAACCGTTTTAAAAGGTAACATTGTTATCCAAAAAGGCACTGTCACGGATGTTGGAACTTTTTAAACAGTTTCAGTAAGCTAAATCGGTTCTAAAGTACACTATAGAGCAACAATTACAGAAAAACCTGTATTTGTTGCTCTACTTATGGTTTTTATATCAATATTTGATAAAACAAAAAATCCAATATGACAACTTACAATGATATGATATAATAAGTGTTGCGCCAGTGATTTAATAGATTTAAATTAAATTTCCATAAGATTGTATAAAGAAGGTGAGGCTATGGACCAGCTGTCTTTGATTAAACTTCAAAACAAAATGGTTGTTAAATTATTATGGATTTCAGCTTTTCTATCATTTTTGAATAACATGGCAAGTGTCAGAGATATCAAAGCCGCTATCGTGATTATTGTTTTTATTGGCGGTGTGGCTATGGTTATGTCTTATTTGGTCTACACCAATAAAATGATTCATGAGGTCAAATACCTGGCTATTGCCGGCGTTTATTTAACAGTTTTTGTGTTTATAGCATTCACGCCGGGCATGTTGTCCTATCTGACCATTTATATCGCCCTATTTATTCTTGGAATTTATCAAGATCAGAAGGTGATAGCCATATCAGCCATATTGAGCCTATTATTATCAACCTTCGCCTTCGTTTTTTACAAGGAGATGGTTTTTCATGTTCGATACCATAATTGGCTTTCCTTAGTTGCATTCAATTTCTTCATAATCCTTTCCTGCTGTTTGTTGGTTCTCCAAGGTCAATTCAGTGCCAAGGTTTATAAAGAGATTGAAAAAACACCAAGAAATAAAAAATAGAATAAATTTTTTAGAAAAGCAAAGAGCTATCATCGTCGATGATAGCTCTTGTTGTATATAATAGGAACCTTCTGAAAAACTGATATTTTAGTATTTATGGTTTACCCGCAGAAAAACTTAACTTAAAAAAGTTTTCCTTTGTATGCTCGGAGGTAATAAGAATATTGGATCCAGTATCAATAAAACCAAAATACTCGATATCACAGATTAACACTAACCCTGCCTCAGAGAATTGAAAACTCGAAAATGTATTTTGATCTATCAGGTCTGCTATTCGATTAGGAATTTTTGAAAATAAGCCTACTTCTTTTTGTGCACCGACAAAAGCAAGAGCAGTCAGAAACATTTGTGTATCATATGAGCTTAGCCATTGTTCATGATTTTCTATCTCTATCAAGAATGAGACTTCTGACAAATAGCCATTTTCAGTTATGAAGTGAAACTCTGGCTTTTGCGTCTGCCACATTCCTATATGTATGGCGACACCATCTAATTCATTCTCCACCCAACTTCCATATTCATCTAAATAGAGGTTATCATAACCCAACTCAAAAACCTTGGAATAGTAATTGTAATTCTCTGAAAATTCCCCAATAGTCAAGTCCCCTCTATTAGGTGGAAGACGTTGAGCCGATAAGATTGAAAGCAGCAAAACAAATGAAGCGACGCTAGCAACGATAAACAACAATGCTCGGTGCACTTTTGTATCTTTGATACTATAAGATATTGATTCATCCCATGGTTGGGGTTCATTATCAATGCAGAGCTGGTAGCTTTTCCATTGACGAACAAGGTTGTATATGGGGATTTCGTAACCCATTCCTGTCCCTATCACACTCCATGTACGTTCAAAAGCTTCTCCATAATCAAGATGCCTGCCATCAGCTCCCTCGATTTTAAGTCCAAAGATTGCCTTGCCAGGTGTGGTACCGAGAAACTTGAGCCAAAGTGGCTCTAAAAACAACATTAATACTATAGAGACAAAGGAATCAAATAAGCTGCCAAAACCACTTCTTGCTCCCATGTTGATATGAACAACAAATGCTAGAAAAGCCGTCCAGAGGATTCTGTATAAAAACAAATCAAACATCCTGGCTAAAAATCTTCGCCACGGATTAAATACTTGAGGAAGTCCCTTAATCGTCATATTTTTCGTCCTTTCACATTTAATACTCATATTATTAACTTTAAAGCCTGTTCATAATCAATAGTATTTATCGGGTTTGAGATACCAATTTTGGCTTTAATATTTTCATCCACTTTTGACTGATTTGCTTTAGCTTCCAATGATGTTCCAAACGAACCGACTGCATTTGATTGACCCTTTGTATTGCATCTTTCGAAAAGAAAGTTCTCTGCTCATAAATGGCGTCACATATTAACAGTTGTAGACTGTTTCTCAACAAACGAATCATTTGTCTTTTCAATACAGTGTCTTCCATAGGAACGTAAGTGAGTATCTCATCACAGAGACACATCAGTTTTTTTGTGTCCAGCCACCGCTTTTCTGACCCTGTGTGGCAATTATACAAAGTATGGTGATTATTCATCAGATCTTCACTCATGTCTTGCAGATCATCCGCAAGCTGCAATGCAATACCATAGC
>DMAP01000366.1 GCA_003446975.1 Clostridiales bacterium
TCCGGGTGTGATCTGGACAATAGACTTGGGGTAGCTGATGTTGACGCATGCGCTGATGCCGCTGGTGACCATATCCCAGACCCCTCCGGGAGAACCGCCCAGCATGGATATGTCGACAGGAGAAGCATCAAAGGGTGAATCTCCCGAAGGAGAGGCAGTTGTGCTTGGTTGGGGGGTAGCATTGCATGACGTAATAAGCATCATGATAATCATTAAAATTGCCACTGAATAAACATCAGATTTTTTCATTTATAACCTCCATGGTTTTATGCTGATAATACAAGTATACAAAAAAGACAATACCTATTGAGACAGCTGTCAGGACAGGAAAACCTGACAAGGCCAGCAAGCCTGCGATGGTAATGACTGATCTATACATTACATTCACCTTCCTGAAAAACCACCAACCCTCCATCCCAAGGGCTATCAATCCTACCCCCATAAATGCCGATACAAATGAAAATAGAATATCACCAATCGAGCCGATCAACAGAATTGCGGGATTGAAAATAAAGACAAATGGGAGCATATAAGCCACAATACCCATTCGCATAGCCATGAAGCCCACCATCATGGGAGACGCTTCTGCTATGGTGGCTGCTGCAAAAGAAGTCATGGCAACAGGTGGCGTGATTGTTGCCATGGCGGCAAAAAACAAGATAAACATATGGACGCTAATAGGCAAATATCCCAGATTAATAAGTATCGGCGCGCACATGACAGCCGTTATCAGATAAGCGGAGGTGATATTCATTGCAAGACCCAGAAATAGGGTAATGGCCATCACAAGCAATAGCGTGACCATAACCGAGGCATTGCTGACTGACATGAGAGAAGCGCTGAATTTGGCCGCAATGCCGGTAATGTTGACGACTCCAATCAAGATGCCACAGGTACCCATAGTTGCAACAATCATGACACCTCTCTCTATGGACAGCCTCAGGGCATCGGCAATCCTGCCGTGATTCATGGGGTGTTCCTTGTTAAACAGATTTATCAGGACGATGACTCCAATGGATTCGAGACCAACTCTTGAAGGGCTGGCGCCCGTCANNGAGTATCAAATAGACCAGAGGCACAAAGAAACCAAGGCCTTTCTTCAATAGGGGCAGTAAAGGCCTTCTTTCATCAGCGCACAAGCCTTCGATTCCTATTTTTCGCGACCTGATATCGATGGTAAAAAACAGAGCTGCAAAGTAAAGCAAGGCTGGAAGAAAAGCGGCTTTAGCCACCTGAGCATAAGGTATGCCAACAACCTCGGCCATCATAAAAGCCACGGAGCCCATGATCGGCGGCATAAAGACACCACCAACGGAGGCGCAGCTCTCGACTGAAGCCGAAAAAACACTCGAATACCCTTGTCTTTTCATAGTTGGGATAGTCATGGCGCCTGTAGTGGAGACATTGGCAATGGGGCTGCCGGAAATCATCCCGAAAAGAGCCGATGAGATGATGGCAATTTTAGCCACACCGCCCTTGCTTTTTCCAGCAATGACTGAAACAAAATCAAATAGAAAATCTCCCGCTCCAGATTTTAGGAAAAGACAGCCATAAATCAGAAATATCATGATATGACCCGTAGCGATTCCCAATGTGCTTCCCCATATGCCATAGTTGGACAGAAATAAGCCGTCGACGGCATATAGCAAGCTAAAGCCTCTATGGCCGAATCTTCCCGGTATCAGATGACCTAAGAACATATATAGAGGCGCTAACAGGCTTAGAGCAGGCAGCCAAGGACCCAGTATCCGCCTGGTTCCCTCAATGAGAAGGATTACAGTCAATATGCCAAAAAATACATCTGTGTTTAAAACATTGTCAAAATAGACATAACGCTGAATCATACGATCCAGGTTAAGGGCAATATAGAAGCTGACAGAGATTGAGGCAAGAGCAAACACCCAGTCATAGACAGGAATATTCGGTGTACATTTAGAACCTGGAGAGGCATAGCTGATAAATATAAACGCAAAAAATAAGCCAAAGCAGATACTTCTGTGCAATAAGGGTTCTGGATAGAAAAGGACCGCCGTCAACAGATAGATGGCAGTCAATACAGACAGCATATTTCTGGCTTTTTGGATATTGGTAGGCAGATGCCTCTTAATGCCGTTTTGAGTCAACGCTTTAAGCATCATTTACTCCTTGAATTTCATAAATACAACTGCCATTACATATATTGATTATACGGCAACAATTTTTAGGTGTCAAAAAAATTCTGTCATCGTTTTTACAGACTTGTGATATAATGATTGTAAAAATATCAAGGACTAGAATGAATGAATATCATTGAGACATTTGAGCGGCTGTTTCCCCTAAACAGAAGCATCACAGGAAATGGTCTGAGACAATCCCTGCGCATCATCGGAGAAGAAATCCCTCTTGCCATGATCGAATATCCCACAGACATGGTCTGCTTTGATTGGGAGGTCCCAAAAGAATGGAACGTCAAGGAGGCCTGGTTGGAAGACATGGAGGGCAATCGGATCGTCGACTTTGCCAACAGCAATCTTCATCTCCTGGGCTACAGCATTTCTTTTCAGGGAGTCGTGACTAAAGAAGAGCTGATGCCTCATCTGTACACACTGAAGGATATGCCTGACGCAATCCCTTACGTGACATCCTTCTATGAGGAAAGATGGGGTTTTTGTGTGCCCTATAATATATATGAAAGATTAGACAGATCCCACTATAGGGTCCATATTGATACGGAATTGACTCCTGGCAGCATGACAGTAGGAGAAGGAATCATCAAGGGAAGGACAGAAAAGGAGATCTTGCTTCACACATATATAGGACACCCATCAATGGCTAATGACCAGCTATCCGGACCCTTGACCATGATGCTGGTCTGCAAATGGCTGCTGGAAAACAGAGACAGCCTTCACTATAGCTACAGGATCCTGTTCTGTCCGGAAACCATCGGAACAATCGCCTATCTGAGCCAAAATATCGGACACCTGAAGTCCAATATGATTGCCGGATATGTTGTGGCTTTCACTGGAGATAGGGGACAGCTCACCTACAAAATGTCAAAGGACAAGGATTCCCTATCCAACAGGGCAGCATTGAATGTTCTGAATAACAGTCAAAGAAAGCACAGAATATTGCCATACACACCCTATGGCGCAGATGAGCGCCAGTTCAACTCGCCGGGAATCAATCTGGAGATGGGAGCCATCATGCGTTCAGGACCGGGAGAGTACAAAGCGTATCACACCTCCCTGGACGACAGGGATATCATATCGGAGGAAAGCATCCAAGACAGTGCAAAATTTCTTATAGAAACCATACAAAACCTGGAGGCAAACAAAACCATAAGCCCCTTGCACACCATGTGCGAACCCAAGCTGGACAAGAAAGGACTATACACCACCCTGGGTAAAAATGGAGAGGACAAGACACTGGGCAGGCAGATATTGGGTATTTGGGGACTTTCTGATAGTCACAACGACCTGATAGCTGTGGCAGACACTCTTCAGGTGCCAGGCTATAGCCTAATGAAAGCATTGAAGGAAGCAGAAAAAGCAAGGATTATAAAAGCCGAAAGGGAGAGCGAACATGATACTCAGAGCAAAAAACAAGACACTGTTTGAAAGCACCATAACAGAACAACAGCAACAAAACAGCAATCTGAATCTTCTGGAAACAGATAAGCAACAAGTCATGCTAACCTCATATCCCAGAAGGATTGTCGCTGAGCTGACCAATGCTTGCAACATCAACTGCATCATGTGCGGCAGGGAGCATGCGGATTTCAAGCCCTCTTTTTTTGATGTTCGATGGTTCAAGGTTTTGGAGGAGGCTTTCACACATACAGAGGAAATCGTCCTACATGGTTGGGGAGAGCCCACTATCCATCCCCAGTTTGAAAGAATCCTAAGATATCTCAATGGATTTCCTCTTAGAAAGTATTTCTGCACCAATGGAACCACACTAAACGAAATCCACGATATGATTTTCGACCATCATGTGGATATCATAGCAGTGAGTCTGGACGGAGCCGATAGCCATACCAACGATTTGATACGATATGGGTCAAAAATAAGCGATATCACAACCTCGCTGAAGGCCATCACAAATCACAGACAAAAAAACAATCTGGATTATCCCCATGTGAACTTTGTTTTCACAGCCATGAAAAGAAACATCGATCAGCTTCCGGATATGATTAGATTGGCGTCGGAAATCGGTGTGACAGAAGTCAAAGCGGTCTACCTCACCTCATTCTCGGAAAACATGGATCGGGAGGCCCTATACAAGGAAAGAGACAGGGTAAAGACCATCTTTGAGAAGACCATAGAACTGGCAAAAGCAAATAATATCATGATCAAGCTGCCCTATGTACAGGGTGAGGATCCTGCAGGAACCATGGTTCACAGGGAATGCTTCTTTGCATACAGGGATTTGTTCATCGGATCCGACGGCTTTGTCAGACCCTGTGTCAGCACCAGTGATGCGCTGTTTGACATAAGACAATACAAAGATTTTTCGGAAATCTGGAACCACGACAGTCTTCAAAATTACAGAAAACAGGTCAACAATATTGAAAATATGCCTGATGGATGCAGAAGATGCTATCATTCTACCTGTGCCAACTGGAACAAAAAAGCCTCCTTTATACAGACAGGACAGCTATTCTCACCTGAATGGAAAACAGAAAAATCAAATCAGTTACGAAAGGATAACACATGCTGACAAATGTAGAATTTGGCAAACAGGATTTTCTTAATGACGAGAGTCATTTCGAACAGAGCAAACACATCAAATCTCTACTGATCAAGGGAGATGAAAGCAGTGAACCTTTTATTTCAATAGCTATCCCCACCTATAGACGGGCGAATCTTCTGAAGGAAGCCATAGATAGCTGTCTTGCCCAAGAGAATTTCACAGACTTCAACATTGTCGTCACCGACAATGATCCCATACGAGGCAATGAGACAGAGATTCTGATGGAGACCTATCAGTCTGACAGGATTTTATACTATAAAAACGAAGTGAATATCGGTGCATTGGCAAACTTCAACCGCTGCATCGAAATGTCCACAGGGAAATACGCCATCATGCTCAACACAGACGACCTCCTGGCAAAGGACTACTTAAGGAACATCAGCGGGCTGTTAATCAGATACCCCGAGGCAGACATGGTGTTTCCAAATATAGATATAGAAATAAACGGAAAAATCAAGAGACAGAAGGCCTATCAAAGCCTGATGAGAAAACTCTCAAAAGTGATCAATTTGAATCAGACAGCCATCAGACTCAACATAAATGATTTCATTCTATATGGTCCTGCCGGATCACCCTCCGGTGTGGTTTATAGACGTGAGGTATTCTTAAAGTCACCGGGATTCAATCCAAAATGGCATCCTACAGGGGACAAGATCTTATATATCTGCTTCAGTCTCAAAAACCAGGTCTATCTGACAAACATCAATGCAGGCAGATACAGATTTTTGGACAATATTACCCAGGAATCTGGGATGCGAACCCATTTTATCTCCCAAGGAATGCATATTAACCGATATCTGGCAGAAAGACTTAACAAAAAATGGGTCAACCGATATTATAAAGGGGCTACCTATTACAGACTGAACAGACCATCGGACAGAAAGTACGGAATAACACTGGACAAGGAGGCGATAAACACGCTATTTGAGACACCTCCCAACATAGTCGATTTCATGTTCTTTTCGTTGATTTGGGTCATAGCTCTGATGAAATGGTCTCTAAGAGTGCTAGTCGCGGCATTCGGGACCTATATAAGGGGTGCGAAATGAAGATATTCGGCATCATCATGGCCGGCGGCAACGGAACCAGGCTCTGGCCTTTAAGCAGAGAAAGCAATCCAAAACAGATTATCAATCACTTTGGAGATAAAACACTCCTGGAAGACACCATCGATAGAGTTGCGGGTCTTTTTGCCGAGGAGGAAATCTATATTTCCATCAACCACAGGCATCTGGACAGGACTAGAGATATACTGAAAAGCTATCCAAGGGAGTTCCAAATCATTGCACAACCTTACAACAAGAACAATGCGCCATTTATATTGTTTATCGCCATGAAGATCATCAAACGGTACGGAGACGGGGTGATGTGCCTCCTCCCCTCCGACCATCTGATCAGGGATCCGGAGCCCTTCAGACAGGACCTTTCAAGGGCCATCAGTCATGTGAAGGCTAGTGACGATATCGTTGCCATTGGCACCCAACCCAGCTATCCGGCAGATATTTATGGATACATCCGGCTGGATGCCAGCCTGGAATGTGATATGAAGCCAGTCAAGGAGTTCAAGGAAAAACCAACCTACGACCTTGCCAGAACCTATCTGAACAGTGGCGATTATCTGTGGAATTCAGGGATCTATGTATGGAGAGCCAGCAAGGTGGCAGCCTGCTATCAGAGATATCTCCCCAAGATCTACCACACCCTGGCACCTGTCATTCCCCATATCGATACGGAACAGGAAACATCAGTCCTTCGTAATCTCTATCGTGAGGTTCAGGACATCTCCATAGACCATGGAATCATGGAGCAGACAGATCAGCTATACGCCATGGAAGGCAGCTTCAAATGGATTGATGTTGGAAGCTACGAGTCCTTGGTCAATCTTTACAACAGCGATGAAAACGGAAACATAACCAAGGGAAGTCACATCGGAATCGAATCCAGAAACAACATCATCCTGTCCGACAAAACCACTGTAGCCACAGTAGGGTTGGAAGATACCATCGTTGTCGTGGAGGATGATGTGATACTGATCTGTAAAAGAGAAGACACTTCCCATATCAGGCATCTTGTGGACAAGATCAGACAAGAGAGCAGACAGGATATGAAGGATTTGCTATAGAAAAGGATGATACAGGAGACCACCATGCCAAAATGCAGACACTGTGGAACAGAAAACGACATATTCCTATATATGGGAAGCCTCCCGCCGGCAAACACATTCTTAAGTGAGGGAGAAACTGTTCAGGCATTGCCCCTGAATGTCTTCTTTTGCAGGAAATGCACACTGATGCAGCTGGAGGATGTAGAGAAACCTGAGAATATTTTCAATGAAAACTTTAAATATTTCAGTTCCTATTCCACGTCCGTCGTTGACCATAGCAGAGCGTATTGCCGGATGATCACCCAGAGGCTATCCCTTGAATCTAATGCCCGAATTATTGAGATTGCCAGCAATGACGGCTATCTTCTGGATATTTTTCAGAAAACAGGTTACAATAACATCATGGGAATAGAGCCTTCCAGTGCCGTTGCCAAGGTGGCCATAGGCAAGGGGATTCCCACAGAAATAAGGTTTTTCAACGAAGAAACAGCCATAGAGCTTTCAGAGAGAGGAAAGGCGGATCTGATCATAGCCAATAATGTCATGGCCCATGTGCCTGACATCAACAGCTTTGCCTCGGGTATCGCCGCGCTGCTGAAGGAAGACGGCACCGCAACTGTCGAGTTTCAATATGCAGTGGATCTTCTGACAAAAAACGCATTTGACATGATCTACCATGAGCACTTCTCATACCTGTCCCTGCATGCCATGGACAGCATCATGAAGAGTAGCGGCCTATATATCTACGATGTGGAAAAGCTAGGGACCCAAG
>DMAP01000029.1 GCA_003446975.1 Clostridiales bacterium
AATATGTCGTCCAATCTTAGACTGGCCTGATTGATATTCTTCATGGTTACCCTGAACAACAGGGGATCCACTATCTGCCATTGAGCGTTGTTGCTCAAAATCAGTATTTTCTTATCAAATGTGGTGACTTGCCTGGAAGCGGTCTTGTACGTGATCAGTCTGTTCTCGAACTTCTCGACATGCTCGATAAAAGGCATTTTAAAATGAAGTCCGACCTTTGTTGATATTGAAACGTTGGCATAACGGTTGCTGCTGTTGATGGTATCCATGACCACATCATAATTTGATGGCTTGACAATTACCTTTTGAACCTCGCCAAATCTTGTGACGATAGCATGCTCTCTGGTATCAACCGTATAGGCAGAGTTTCCAAGTAACACAATAGCAATAATTACTAGTATAATCAATATTCCTTTTTTCATATCACACCTCCTATTGGTTTGCTGTAGCACCAACTACAGCATTTGTGTCATTCATTGTGGCACCCTTGACAGGCAGCATTGTGATATTGTCGCCATCCACGATGTAGACATCCATACCTGGAAGTATTTCTCCCATAGCTTCAAGATACATTCTGGTTCTGGTAATGGCAGTGGCTTCCTGATACCGTTCTAGAATCTGTACAAATCGGGCAACATCTCCCTCTGCCTGATTAACTCTGACGGTCTTATATGCCTCAGCCTCATTCAGCAGCATTTCCTTTTGAGCCCTGGCCTCCGGTATGACCTTGTTGAAATACTGGTTGGCCTCGTTGATGTATTTTTCCTTATCCTCTCTTGCGCTGGCTACGTCTGTAAATGCGGCGGAAACAGCAGACGGCGGGTCCACATCCTGTAGTTGAACGGCAATGATCAGGACACCTAAACCATACTTGTTGGCAATTTCCTGAATATCCTCCAGCATTTCCTGTTGCATGACAGCTTTGTTCAAGGTTAGAATATTGTCAAGATTATGATTGGCAACAACCCTTCTGATTCTTGAATAGGCCGCAAGCTCCAAAGTGTCCCGAGGTGAAGTGACATTTAGAAGGTAGGCTTCCGGATCGATAACCTTGTATTGAACGATCACTTCAACCTCTACAAGATTCTCATCACTGGTGAGCATGACCTTTTCCGACATGACATCAGAGTAATACTGGTTGGAGAACTCGCTGATATTTGTGTTTGTGTTGAACTCGCTTCTGAATCCGTACTCGATTCTTCTCACCTCTTCAGTATTGACGAATTCCACGGTTTCAATAAATGGAATCTTAAAGTTTAGTCCTGATGTTGACACAGTAGCCCGATGTGCCCCAAATCTGAAGATCAAGGCCTGCTCGCTCTGGTCAAGGGTGTAGAAGGAACCGCTGACAGCTGAAACAGCCAGTAATATGATGATTACAAATACAACAGTTTTTTTGGGGAATTTTCCAAGATTTGGTCTTTTGTTCTTGAAGACCGGATTTCCATGCTCATCATATTCTTTTATCTTTTCTCGTTTCAAGAAGGCAGAGAACGGGTTCTCTTTGCCATTTGCCGCTCCTTTGAAGATTGAAGAAACAACGCTGATGACAATCATCAGTATTATTATAGGTATAAATGAATTCATATATTATCCTCTCCTTTTGGTATTGTTGATTTTTTACACAATAATCATTATATCTCATTTAAGATAAAAAGGGAGATTAATTTATCATTAGAAAAATCGCTTATATAATTGACAAACACCTCGAATCTCATTATAATAAGTACAATATTGAAAGCAGTGATGAGTCGAGTAAGCTTGAAACAGCTTCTTAGAGAGAAAGTACCTAGGGTGAAAGTATTTTCAGGCATGACAAGTTGAAAACTAACTCTGAGCAAAGTCCGAGCTCCATGGAGGTAAGGACTTCGTGCAGGCGCGATAAGCCTTTAGAGCACCAATTAGGGTGGAACCACGTGATCATATCTCGTCCCTTTCCAGGGAGGAGTTTTTTTATTTTTGAGGAGGAGAAGAAATGATAAGAATAACATTGCCGGATGGCAGTATCAGAGAGTATGAAAAAGAAATAGCAGTCATTGATGTGGCAAAAGACATCAGTGAAGGATTGGCCAGGGTAATACTGGGCGCCATGGTCAATGGCAAGAAAGTAGGGCTTGATTATGTCATCAGTGAGGATAGCAAGGTAACATTATTGAAGTTCGAGGACGAGGAAGGCCAGGACATATTCCGTCACACCAGCTCCCATATCATGGCACAGGCCGTCCAAAGGCTATTTCCGGGCACCATACTGGCTATTGGACCTCCAATAGACAATGGTTTCTATTATGACTTCGATTCGGAGCATGTTTTCACAGAAAGCGACATAACAGCCATAGAAGAGGAAATGAAAAAAATCGTCAAGGAAGACCTGAAGGTTGAGAGATTCGAGTTGCCAAGAGACGAAGCCATTGCTTTCATGGCTGAAAAAGGTGAAAAATACAAGGTCGAGCTGATTCAGGACCTGCCTGAGGACGCTATCATTTCCTTCTACAAGCAGGGAGATTTTGTTGACCTATGTGCAGGACCCCATTTGGATTCGACTAAAAGGGTTAAATCATTCAAGATCTTGAGCCTTGCCGGTGCCTATTGGAGAGGCAATGAGAAAAATAAAATGCTACAAAGAATCTATGCCACTTCCTTTGAAAAAAGCAAACAGCTGGAAGAGTATCTTCACAGGTTGGAAGAGGCAAAGAAAAGAGATCATAGAAAGCTTGGAAGAGAGCTGGATTTATTCTCCATGCACGAGGAAGGTCCCGGATTTCCGTTTTTCCATCCTAAAGGTATGATTGTCAGAAATATACTGGAAAACCTCTGGAGACAGGAGCATAGCAAAAGAGGATATGGCGAGGTCAAGACACCGATCATTCTTAATGAAGAGCTTTGGCACAGATCCGGTCACTACGACAACTATAAGGAAAACATGTATTTTACCAAAATAGATGATGCGGACTACTCTGTCAAACCAATGAACTGCCCGGGTGCCATGCTGATTTATAAGAGCAACATGTACTCATACAGAGACCTGCCCCTTAGAATGGGCGAGATGGGTCTGGTTCACAGACATGAGATGTCAGGAGCACTCCACGGACTCATGCGTGTCAGGAGCTTCACCCAGGATGATGCCCATCTGTTCATGACCCTGGACCAATTGAAGGAAGAAATTAAGGGCGTCGTCAAATTTACCGACGATATGTACAAGATATTCGGCTTCAAGTACCATGTGGAGCTATCCACCAGACCTGAGAAATCCATGGGAACAGAAGAAGAATGGAACAAAGCCACAGAGGCGTTGCAGACTGCTCTGGATGAAATGGGCGTCAAATACATCATCAACGAAGGGGACGGCGCATTCTACGGACCGAAAATAGACTTCCATCTGGAAGACGCCATCGGCAGAACCTGGCAATGCGGAACCTGTCAACTGGATTTCCAGATGCCTCAGCGTTTTGAGCTGAGCTATGTGGGATCAGACGGCGAGAAACATACACCTGTAATTCTTCACAGGACCATCTTCGGCAGCATCGAAAGATTCCTGGGGATCCTGGTGGAACATTATGCCGGCGCATTCCCAACCTGGCTGGCACCGGTACAGGTCAAGATTATGCCGATATCCGACAAATTCAATGATTATGCCAAGGATGTCAAGGCTCAGTTGCTGCAAAGTGGATTCAGAGTCGAGACTGACCTGAGATCGGAAAAGATTGGCTATAAAATAAGAGAAGCACAAATGCAAAAGGTGCCATTCATGCTGGTAGTAGGCGAAAAAGAGGCAGAAAGCGGAGCCGTCTCAGTCAGAATAAGAGGTAAAGGCGATGTTGGAAGCATGGCAGTCAATGATTTGGCTGACATCATATCACATAAAATAAATGGCAGAGAGAATGACTCGCCAGGTGTAGAATAGCAAAATGATTGAACCTCCCATATTTTAATGTGATTCTAATTTTAGGTTAAGGCACTCCTAATCACAATGAAATATAATTGAGACAAATCAAATGAGGAGGCAACAAAAATGAAAATCACACTTGAAATGATTGACGAGCTAAGAAGCAGAGTCAATGTCACTTACGAAGAAGCAAAAGACGCTTTGGAAAGAACTGAAGGAGATGTTGTAAAATCCATTATCCTTTTAGAAAGACAAAAGAAAGGCTACAAGGACAGCAAGCAGTCCAAGAAAGCAAAAGCCAACACAGGCGCCAATAAAGCCCTAAACACCTTTTTGTCAACGGACTTCGTTCTTAAAAGAAAAGAAAAAATCTATCTGAACATTCCTCTTTGGATCGTTCTGCTGGTCGGACTGTTCACCATGCCATTCAGTATCATCCTGTTGGTTGTCCTGTTGCTGGTAGGCTATCAGATGAGAATCGTAACAGGAAAGAAAACAAAGTTCGATATCAATAAGAATGTGGACAAGATGACTAAAAAGTTCAAAGAAACCACAGACAAGATCTTCGAAGAGAGTGAAGAGAGAAGAGCGGAAAGAGACTCAGAAACCGTTGAATCAGAAGATGACGAAAACGAAGAAGACGAAATAACCATCGAATAAAAAATTTTGAGCTTAGCTCAAAATTTTTTATTTATCTTTAACAATCATGTTATAATAAAAACAAATATATGGATGGCTAGGTGGTTGTATGGAAAAAAAGAAAATTCTAATCATTGAAGACGAAAAGAAAATTGCCAGATTTCTGGAATTGGAACTGGATTATGAGGGCTATGAGGTAGAGATAGCCTACGATGGAAGAGAGGGATTGGACAAAGCGATGAACCAGACCGCAGACCTGATTGTTCTGGATCTGATGCTGCCAGGTTTGAGTGGGATTGAGATTTGCCGTCGAATAAGGCATTCTTCTGATGTCCCAATTATCATGCTGACGGCAAAGGATGATGTTTCGGATAAAGTGACGGGACTGGATGTGGGGGCAGATGATTACATGACCAAGCCTTTTGCCATTGAAGAGCTTCTGGCAAGAATCAGAGTGCTGCTCAAACGCAAAAACAGAGAAGACATGAACAACAGCGAAAACAATAACAAGAATGTACTGACCTATGGAAAACTGAAGCTTTTCAAGGACAACTATCGTGTGGAGTACAATGATGAACTTGTTGATCTGACAAAGAAGGAATTTGAGTTATTGGAATACTTGATGATCAATAAAAACATCGTATTGTCCAGAGAAAAAATTCTTGAGAATGTATGGGGCTATGATTATTTCGGAGAAACAAATCTCATAGACGTCTATATACGATATATAAGAGGTAAAATAGATCAAAAATACGATATCGAACTGATCAAGACAGTCAGAGGAGTAGGGTACATCATAAGAGACCATTAACCGGGTGATATAATGTCAGTTGATAAAAATAACAAACATAAAAATATGAATATCTTTCTAATTCCTGTTGTTGTGATAGGAAGATTTTTTAGTAACCTGAAAAAGAAAATCAGACTGTCCATATCCTTCAAGATATCGATCACCTACATGGCCCTTTATCTCTTGGCTATCACTATTGCCATCCTCGGTACAGTGATAGGTTATATGAGCTACAAAGCCATGGAGCTGGAGAGAATCGGCGACATTTACGCCAGGCTGATCATCAGCAAGACAATTGAGAAACAGGAGACACTCGAAGACTATCTGATTGATGAGAGATTGAGCGGTGTTTTGATTTACGATTCCGACTTCAATCAGATTTTGAATACAAAAAATTATGAGGACGTCTATATCAGCAATACGATCTTCAAACTGGAAACCATGCTCAGGGAGGAGATATA
>DMAP01000050.1 GCA_003446975.1 Clostridiales bacterium
CGTAGCTGATTTGCTAGATTTGTCAGCGATTTTGATCGTAGAAGGCATAGAAATTGATGAGGAAACCGTAGCAAAAGCAAATGATTTGGGATTACCCATTTTACAAACTAAGATTTCCGCCTATGAGGCAGCCTGTGCAATCAATCGATTAGGTATATAATGAAATTTTTTTATGATTTGCATATACACTCTGACTTGTCTCCCTGTGGCGAAAAGGAGATGACACCTAACAATATTGTCAATATGGCTAAGTTGAAAGGGTTGGATATCATTGCTGTAACTGATCACAATACAACTGCAAATCATCCTGCCATTCAAAGAGTCGCAAGCTATTCAGGAATGCACGTCATACCTGGCTTAGAAATAACATCAAAGGAAGACGTTCACTTATTGGCTTATTTTCGGCAATTTAGCGATGCGAGAATAATCGGAGATATTATTTATGCAAATTTGCCGGATATAAAAAACAATACTAGAATATTTGGAGAACAAAACATATACGATGAGAATGATCATGTGATAGGCAGCTTGGATAAGCTTCTGATCAATGCCACAACATTTTCGATCGCTGAAATTATCCAAATGGTCAAAGACAGAAATGGCATTGTAATTCCAGCCCATGTAGAAAAAAAAGCCTATGGTATCATTGGTGTCCTAGGATTCATACCACCGGATTATGGATTTAGATACGTGGAAGTCCATAACAGGCTTTACGCAAACAAATTCTTGGATTCTTATAAAAAAGTTTTCAGTTCTGATGCCCACAGACTTTCAGACATCAGTGAACCAGTCAATTATTTGGAATGTAATGGATACGAGGATTTTTTACAACAATTGAAGCTCTGAACATGATCAAAAAACAAATGGGACGGTTCCTTTTGTTTTTTGGAATCGTGTTCTATTTATATCAGTTGAACAAGGAGCCACGATGAAAGAATTATCATTGCATATACTGGATATCGTTCAAAACTCAATCAAAGCAGACGCTACACTTATCGAAATCGAGATTAATGAAGATATAGACAGCAATGCGTTATCCATATCAATAAAAGATAATGGCAGAGGCATGGACGAGGAAACCATAAAGAAAGTTGAAGATCCTTTTTTCACAACTCGGACAGTTCGAAATGTGGGACTGGGCATACCTTTGCTGAAGTCGGCGGCGGAACGATGCAATGGCTCTTTTGCCATCAAGTCGAAAATCAATGAAGGAACAGAAGTGAAAGCTGTTTTCGGGCATAATCACATCGATAGAGCGCCTCTAGGGAAAATAGGAGACACTATGATGGTTTTGTTAAATAATTCTGAGCAGTTTGAAATCCTCTACAAACACATTTATAATAGAAATGAGTTTGTATTTGACACGGTCCACATAAAGAAATTATTGGAGGGTGTCGATTTAAATAGTCCTGAAATTTTACTCTGGATTAAGGATTACATCAAGGAGAACATTGAAGATTTAAAAAAAACACATGATTCTGCGTCAAAAAAACAACAATAACCAAAAATCTTATGATATAATATGTTGTCTATTTTACGTATACAATGAACACACATTAGACTATAATCAAGAGGTGATTGTTAAATGAACAAAGTAGGATTGACATTTAAGGGAGGAATACACCCGCCACATCACAAAACGCATACCGAGAATAAGGCGATAGAGGTAACTCCCGTACCAAAAGAAGTGGTAATACCTTTAGCACAACACATAGGAGCCCCATGCGAACCAGTTGTCAAGGTTGGAGATTATGTGAAGGTAGGACAATTAATAGGCGAGTCCAAAGCCTTTGTTTCATCCCCAATCCATTCGAGTGTCTCCGGTACTGTCAAGAAGATAGAAAAAAGACCTTCACCAGGCGGTGCAAGAGTAAACAGCATCGTCATCACAACAGATGGCGAACAAGCTATTCACGAATCAGTAGCATCAAAGGGAAAGCTGGAGGATTTGACAGCTGATGAAATCAAAAACATTATAAAAAACTCGGGCGTTACAGGCATGGGTGGTGCTGGGTTTCCGACACACGTAAAACTGAGTCCACCGGCAGATAAAAAGATTGACCTGCTAATCATCAATGGTGCCGAGTGCGAACCTTTTCTCACGTCAGACCATAGAGTAATGCTTGAAATGCCAGAGAAAATAATCAATGGCACCAGAGCTGTTATGAAAGCTTTGAGCGTCGATAAAGCGGTTATTGGAATTGAGAACAATAAACCTGATGCCATAAAGGTAATCAAGGAAGCGGTTAAAGAGGCTCCGGAAATCACTGTGGCGGAACTTCAGACCAAATATCCACAAGGTGGAGAGAAAAGCTTAATATATGCAGTTTCTAAAAAAGAAGTGCCATCAGGTGGTCTACCTATGGATGTAGGTGTTGTTGTTCAAAATATAGGAACAGTAGTAGCCATCTCTAACGCAATCGAAACTGGTATGCCGTTGATAGAAAGAGTTGTGACAGTTACAGGCAGCGCTGTCAGAGAACCAAAAAACTTATTGGTTAAAATTGGGACATCCTTTAAGGATGTTATAGAGTATTGTGGTGGATACTCGGAAGAGCTTGGCAAATTGATAAATGGTGGCCCCATGATGGGAATAGCTCAATATACCGATGAGGTTCCCATTATCAAAGGAACATCTGGCATATTGGTTCTGAATAAGAAAGATGCAGTTCGTCCTGATCCCACTAATTGTATAAGATGTGCCAAATGCATCGTGTATTGCCCCTGTGGTCTTCAGCCATTGATTATTAGCAAAAACTCACTCATGGGTAGATTTGAGGAAGCAGAAAGATACAATGCACTGGATTGCATTGAATGTGGTGTATGTTCGTTTGTTTGTCCATCAAAGCGACCTTTAGTGGATTCTATCCGAATGGCCAAGAAGGAAATCATTGAAAAGAGGAAGAAGAGTTAGGAGGTTAAGGGTTAATGGAAAATAGACTAATAGCGACTTCATCACCACATATTGCATCTCAAGACACAACCACATCTGTCATGCTCGATGTTGTAATAGCTCTAGTACCGGCTTTGATAGCCAGCGTATACTATTTTGGCATAAACGCCGCGGTGACAGTGGCACTATCAATCGGCTCAGCCATCGGAACAGAGGCGCTTATACAAAAAATAACCAAACAAAGAGTGACAATCAATGACCTGAGTGCTGTCATAACAGGTTTGTTGCTGGGATTCAATCTCCCGCCTACAGCACCTTGGTGGATACCTGTCATAGGATCATTTGTGGCTATTGCAATCGGAAAACAAGTTTTTGGAGGAATAGGCAATAATTTTATCAATCCTGCTTTAGCGGGGAGAGCGTTCTTGGTAGCTTCGTGGCCGGTCCAAATGACTGGATGGGTCAATCCCGGATCTGTTGATACGGTTTCCGCAGCTACGCCTCTTGCCCTTCTAAAGGCATCATCAGAAAACATACAACCTCTAACGGATGTTATCCTGGGAAGAATACCTGGATCATTGGGAGAAACATCAGCTATATTGCTGTTGGTAGGAGGTGCGTATCTTTTATATAGAAAAGTGATATCTTGGAGAATTCCAGTGGCATATATTGGAACCGTAGCTGTGATAGCTTTGGGCACAACCGGTTTTAACTTGACTGACACAGCCTATCATATATTTGGTGGCGGTCTAATGTTGGGAGCGCTGTTTATGGCAACGGACTATTCTTCCAGTCCGGTTACCAACAGGGGAAAGATTTTGTTTGGCATTGGTGCAGGACTGTTAACCATGATTATTAGGCTTTATAGCAGCTCCGC
>DMAP01000377.1 GCA_003446975.1 Clostridiales bacterium
GAAAACAATCAAACTATTTATAATTTTGTTTTACAGGGATATGAGGATGATAAATTCCGAAATATATTAAAAACAACTGTGGAAACTGCGTTTTCACGTGAATTATTTGAAGATTCTAACAGCATTGTTGTCACTACTTTGAATCAAGGAATTGAAAAGTTATCAGACAGGATCAATATGATTCCCATAATACTTACATTAAACGTTTCATTTATGGGTTTGTTCCTTATAGCTTCCTACATATTTCTAGATAAGGAGGAGGGCACCATTAAAGCTTTGGCGGTAACACCAAATCGCATGTGGGAATACCTTCTTGGTAAGATGGGGGTACTGTTGGTATCAGGAATCATTTCAGGTTTTCTATTGATGATAGTGGTGGTTGGAACTAAGGCGAATTATCTCCACTTCAGTATTTTGCTGATTACAACAAGCCTTTTTGGATCTGCTTTAGGCCTATTCATTGCTAGTTTTTTTGACTCGATGACAAAAGCCATGGGCTGTTTGTTTAGTTTTGTACTCATATTCGCACTTGCTGCAACATCATATTTTTCGCCCTCATTCTCACCAACTATCATTAAGTTTTTACCCTCATATCCAATAATGTTTGCTTTCAGGGAGGTTTTACTAAACAACCCCAATATAAATTATGTCTATATGACCGTTTTAGGATTTGGAATAGCTTCAATAGTATTATTTATAGGCGCTAATTATAGATTTAAAAAGACACTCACTATTTAGGAGGTGATTAGATGCCAAGAAGAATATTATCAATCATGCTTAGAGACTTCAAAAGTGGTATTAGGGACTTTATGGTAGTTTATATACTCATAGCCCCTTTCATGCTGGCACTTGTACTCAGAACATTGATTCCAAGTGTTAATTCTACGACTATTAATATTGCAGTTCTTGATACCATTGATCAGGAAATGGTAACCTATTTGGAAAACTATAGTCATATCGAGATATTTTCAAGCAGAGACCAACTCGTTGATCGTATTGCCAGAGCAGATGATATATATGGTCTTATCAAGTCAGATGCGGGATATGAGATTATCAATCAAGGGAACGAAGCCGGAGAAGGCATTGAACTGATCAAATATATTGTCAATGCAAGGGAAAACGAATCAGCTGAACTACCAGTCATCGTCAGGGTATCTGACATAGGATGGCAACTCTCTCCTCTTAAACAATATGGTGCAAACTTTTTAATCGTTTTCGGATCTGTTTTCGGTAGTATGATCATACTTTTGTCAATAGTGGAAGAAAAAATGAGCAACACATTATCAGCTATCAATGTTGCACCTATAGCCAAGTACGAGTTCGTTATTGGCAAAGGACTACTGGGTTTTATCATTCCTGTGTTAGGTACACTAGGTACATTGGCCATCCTTGGCTTTAATGAAGTGAACTATGGCATGACCATCTTGACGGTCATCAGCATATCTCTTATCAGTGTGGTGATTGGTTTCAGCATAGGTGTTGTCAGCACAGAACCTATTGGTGCTATTGCAGGTATGAAAATGATATTTCTACCTATTATGGCTTCAGTTTTCGGTGGCATATTTTTAGATGACAAATGGCAATTTTTGCTTTATTGGTCACCGTTTTACTGGGCTTTTAGATCAATCGATTCCATCATACTCCAAAACGCTACCTGGAATGGTATTTTTCTGAACTCTACGATTATTTTTATACTGACATCATTTGTTTTCTTTCTGCTCAGGAATCGTATCAGGCATGGACTAAACTAAATAGAAAAGGAGGATAAATAATGGACGGTTATGCATTATTGGGATTACTGGCTATTCTATACGCTATACTTGTAGTATATATAGCCGCGAAAAAGCCGCCTAAGCTCTGGGAAATGGCCAAGATCAGGATGTTCAGAAAGGTTCTGGGCGAGCAGGGCACAGTTGCGTTTTTTTATGTCTTCGCGGTGGTGTTCATTGCCCTTGGCATATGGTTGATCACTATGTAATCATTGATTCCATCAGAAAAGTCCGCTGGGTTTCCTGTGCCAGCGGACTGCTTTCTAAAAGAGAGCCCTTACAAGGACTCTTTGAGCAAACTATTTGCCGATTGTATCGGTTGGAACTTTATCTGCATATCCATATAGCTTTCTTTGCATTTGATAAAGAGGTTTTTTTTGATTCTAGACTCCACCGTCGATAATCCCTCATAGTTGATATTATGCAGCATGACAAGCAGTTGGGTATCATTCCAGAGAGTGAAGACATCACCTTTTCTAAGACTTTTAGAAAGCACATGTATCATATTTTGTGACCACTTTTCTATTTCTTTCTGATCATGTTTTGGAATTTTCGACTTGCCAAGTGTTATCAAAGCAATATAATCAGACTCATTGTTTCTATAAGATTTTCTTTTTTGTATATTATACAAAAACTTGAAGTACTCATAATCACACAAGGTAGCGCCTGAATCAGGTCCTTCTTCCAGCTTGTCTTCCAGTCTTACAATATCCAACTCGCCTTTTTCCACGATATGATTCTGTATTTTCCTAAGCATGTTTTTCATGGCTGGTGATGGTTCCAATCCCATATCTTTGTTCATCAGAATCTCGACGTGATTATAATGTTCCCTTGCCTTTTGGGTCTGACCTATATTCAACATGGCTTTCATTAAGTGAATGTGTATATTTTCCTCATATGGTTCCAAGATCAACGCCGCTTCGCAAAGTTTAATGATTTCATCATTTTTGTCTTGGTCATTTAATATTTCAATAAGTCTGTTCAGTGTCTTTAGATATAGCCTACTGTAATAGTTTCTGATAGGCACCAACCAAACTTCATAAGGATTTTGAGACAGATAGGTGCCTTTATATAGCTCAAGTGCCTGCTTGTAGATTTTTGCCGACTCATCACTTTCGTGGGGTCTTTTGCTGTCTCCCTGATCAATCATTCGCTCAAATGTATCTATGTCCAGCTCGACTGCATTTCCTATTTCAAGGCTGTAATTGCCATTGGCAAAAATAATATTCAAATGATTCCCCTCATCTGTATGTTTTTCCTCCATTTTTTTCAGCATCTGTCTTAATCTGAAAATCTGGGTCCTCAACACATTTTTGGGGTCATCTGTTTCGTTGCTGGTCATCAGATTGTCGATGATGGTTTCTGGCAATATCTTTCTGTTTCTGAACGTAATAAAATACTGCAGCAACTTATACAGCGTGTAGGTTCTGTTGGATGGATTGAAGAGACTCTTTTCCTCATCCCTGATATCAAAGTCTCCGAGTGTATTAATGTATATCTTCATAAAAACACATCCTCGCCAATTAGGTGGTGCGGAAGTTCTATTCTTTAGTAAAGTGTTGTATATTATATCATAAAATTCCAAAAAATAAAACTATTATCAAATTATAGAAATTGGTATCTGACGCATACATAATTGTTAAATAATTCCTGTTAAGTATTGTATACCCAACTATTACTAAGATATAATGTAACAAGTTAGATTTCTTGATGTCATGCAACTGTAGAGGAGCTTTTATGAATAGAGAGTTTTCCATAGGGTTAATTTACAATCTGTCTTTATTGTTGGTATTATCTCTGATTTTCTCAATTGTCAATACGCGTATAGAAAAAGCCAAAGGGCTAAGAGATGTTTTGGCTGGCGTGCTCATTGGTATTATAGGCATTGCTATCATAGGGAATCCTGACTTTTTTGTTGAAGGTGTTTTTTTTGATGGCAGATCGATTCTTTTAAGTATGACTGGTTTGTTTTTTGGCATAATTCCAACCATGATTGCTGTATTGATGACTGGTTTTTATAGGCTTTTGGTCGGAGGCGGTGGTGCGCTTGCGGGATTGGCAACGATTTTAACCAGCTCTTTTATCGGCTTTGTATGGCGAAAATATCGACTCCAAAAATATGTTCTAGATAAAATGTATTTTCCCGCCATTGAGCTATATATATTTGGTATAGTTGTTCATATGGCAATGCTTGTTGATTTATATATCTTCTTGCCGCAGCAGAACGATACCCTTAGCATCGTTGCTTTGCCCATCATTACACTTTACCCTATAGCCAGTGTTTTTTTGGGTCTTATCATCAAGAGTCAGATCGATAAAACAATAATCATTCAAAAAATGGAGGAAAGCGAGGCAAGATACAGAACTATTTTTGATAACACCTATGCTGCAATGATGATTCTAGATCCTGAAAATGGGGATATATTGGACGCCAATAAATTCGCTTCCCAGTTTTATGGCCACAGCATTGAAAAGCTGAAGACTATGCGTATGACTGAAATAAATGGGTTGACTCGTGATGTGATGAAGATGGAAATGGAAAAAGCGAAACAACGCATGAAAAATATCTTTATTTTTACTCATCAATTGTCCAATGGAGAATCAAGAACCGTGGAGGTGCATTCCGGTCCGTTGACTATAAACGGGAAACAGGTCCTATATTCTATTATACATGATATTACAGATAGAATCAGGAGAGACAAGGAAATTGAATACTTGAGTTTTCACGATCAGTTAACAGGACTCTACAATAGGAGGTTTTATGAAGTCGAGCTAAAAAGGTTGGATACAGCAAGAAATCTGCCTATATCCATCATTATGGCTGATGTCAACGGCTTGAAGCTGGTGAACGATGCCTTCGGACACAGCGAGGGTGACAATCTGCTATTGATTGTCCGTGACATCCTTAAAAATGCCTGCCGAGAGGATGATATTATCTCAAGAATAGGCGGTGATGAATTTGTTGTCTTGTTGCCTAAGACAAGTTATAATGACGCCTACACCATCATCCAGAGAATGAAAGAAAGCGAAGTTGATTATAATCTAAATGGTTTGGAGATATCCATTTCCTTCGGTGTGGCAACAAAAACCAGTGAAAGTACATCTATCTCAAGCGTATATCGTGATGCTGAAGATAACATGTATAAGAATAAATTCTTTGAAAGCAGAAAACTGAAAGGCAATATGATCGATACAATTATGCAAACACTGTACGAGAAAAATCCGAGAGAAAAAATCACTCCGAAAGAGTATCTGTTCTTTGTCAAGAGATGGCAAAAGCATTGGGTTTTAACAATGAACTGATAAATGAAATCGGTGTTGCCGGATTGCTCCATGACATCGGCAAGATAACATTGGATGAGACAATCCTTAATAAGAAGGGTTTTTTGGACAATGAAGAATGGAATCAAATGAAAAAACATCCAGAGACAAGCTATAAGATACTGAGCTCGGTCAATGGTTTGGCAACCACTGCTGAATATGTCCTATCCCATCATGAGAGATGGGATGGTTATGGCTATCCCAATCAAATTGGTGAAGAAAGCATCCCCTACTTCTCCAGAATCATCGCCCTGGCTGATGCTTTTGACGCCATGGTCAGCGAGAGAACCTATCGAAAAACCCTGACCTTTGAGGAAGCAATTGAAGAACTGGAAAGAAATGCCGGAACACAGTTTGATCCTCAACTGACAAAGGTTTTTATCAAAACAGTAAAGAATCAGCCAAGCTTTCTTGACTGATTCTTTTATATTAACATCATTCGTATAAAACGCAATCATATTAGAATCTTCTTCTCTTGAACAATCCCAGGAGTGATAACAGAGCTCCTGCTCCGTATATAAAGAGCGGTGTGTCTACTCCTGTATCCGGTATCGCCAAAGGCACTTCCTCCACAATAACAACCTCTTCCTCTTCTTCAACAACAGGTACCTCAAGCGGCACTTCCGGTTCTTCTACTATGATTTCCTCAATCGGTTCAACAACAGTTACTGTGGCTGATGCTGACACGAATGGTGCTTGGTTGTCGGAAGCTGTGGCGTTGTTTGTTAATGTGCCTGCAACCATTGGTATATAGGTCACTGTAAATGTTCTGGTGGCTCCAGGAGCCAATGATGTGACTACTTCGCTAAATCCAATTAGAGGATCGGCAACCGTTACATTGGTCAAAGTGCCATTCCCAGTATTTCTCAGCACTATTGTATAGGTGATGGTATCGCCTACATCAACTGTGGTTGCGTTGGCTGTCTTGGTCAGGCTCATGGAATAAGTTGTTGTAGTTGGAATCCTTGACCATAGTGCATATAGCGTCACATCTTCCGCTGGCATGTCGAAGGAGGATCCAACTGCTCTTGCTGTTCCTGATCCGTCTGCCATTGTGTTCCAGCCGTTGAAATTGTAGCCGGATCTGGTGAATCCATTAGCCTTGACTGTAACTGTATCCATATAGGTATATGGATTATTTTCATCTGTCATGGTGCCGGACCCACCGTTTGCCATATAATAAACATTGTATGGATTGGCTGTATAGTAGAAGGTTATCTCGTTGTCATCGCCAACATCTATGGTTATACTCTGTGATGTTGGTGCGACAGCTGTATACCCGGTGATGGAGATGGCCGACTCTGTCACAGTTGATCCAAAGGTTTGCTCATCCACCACTTTTGGTGGTGCCAGCTGATCATCGGTTTCCTGTTCCAGATAGTATACTGTATAATAGTGTCCGTCTGTCGGAATGTAGAAGACCTTAATCAGATTGCTTGCAGGATTTGATGTGATAGACAATGGTAATCCTTCAGTTTTTTCCACCTTATAGCCTGTTATGTTCTTGTCCGGGTAAGTTGTGATTTGGCTGCCAAATACTGCCGATCCTGTTACTGTCTTGCTATTGTCGATCGTCCCATCGTAGTAGTATTCAATTGTGTAATCGAAGTTGTCTTTCACATAGTAAATCTTGATGACATTCTCATCCTCATCTGATGTGATGGTCATCGGCAGATTGTCTGTTGATCCCAGCTTATAACCATCTATCACTTTATCTGGATAGGTTGTGATTTGACTACCAAACACTCCTGTTCCTGTTACTGTCTTGCTGGTATCGATGGTATTGTCATAATAGTATTCGATAGAGTATCCGAAGCTGTCCTTGACATAATATATCTTTATGACGTTACTGGATGGTGTTGATGTGATGGTCAATGGCAAACCAATCACTTCATCAAATATATATCCGTCGATGACCTTGTCTGTGTATGTGGTCACTAGGCTGCCAAGTATTCCTGAATCTACTTCAGTTTTCGTATTGTCTATGGTTCCATCATAGTAATATTCGACGGTGTAACCAAAGGTATCTTTGCCATAGTAAACCCTCAATACATTGTTGGCTGGATTGGATGTGATTGTCATTGGCAATGTGAGCACCTGGTCCAGTTTATAACCATCTATCACCTTGTCCGGATAGGTTGTTATCTGGCTACCAAACACTGCTGTTCCTGTTACCGTCTTGCTGGTATCGATGATATTGTCATAATAATACTCAATTGAGTATCCAAAGCTGTCTTTGACATAATAAACCTTGATCACATTGTTGGATGGTGTCGCTGATATGGTGATCGGTGTGTTGTCGCTATCAAAAACATAACCATCCTTGGGTTGAGGTGAGTAGGTTGAAGCCTGACTGCCAAACAATGCTGATCCTGTTGTAGTCAGTGTGTCATCCTTAACACCATCATAGTAGTACTCGACGGTGTAACCGAATGTGTCCTTAATATAATAAACCTTCAATACGTTATTAGTTGCATCATTGGTGATTGTCATCGGCAACGTATCAACTGAATCCAGCTTGTAGCCTGTGATGACTTTATTGGGATAAGTGGTGATTTGACTGCCGAGCAGAGCTGTGTCATTTACGGTCTTGCTGTTGTCAATAATTCCGTCATAGTAGTACTCAATGGTATATCCATAGGTGTCATATACATAGTAAATATTGATTGAGTCATTTTCACCTGTCACATTGATCTGTGTCGGTTGGTCTGGTGCCAGTCTGTAATCTGCAACTGTGGGATGAGGTGGCAGGTTCACCATTCCTGTCTGTACAGTGTAGACCAGCAATGGGTTTGGATCTATACCGGGAACTCTTGTGATAGTGCCCAATATATAGTAATTGACAATGTAGCCGTTTAGTATATCCACCGATACGCCATCAATCCCATGCCCCCCTGTCGCTTCAGTTATGATGCTTAGCGTAAACGGGCTTGTTAATTGGAGTCCGCCTAAATCAAAGCTGGCTACCACCCAATAATATCCTGCTTTCTTTGGTGGTGTCGGATAATTGATGGAATATGGGGTCCCATTGACCACCAAATCCACCGTAGGATCTGCTGCGGTATCCACATTGAAATTTGGAATGGATGTACCGTTATAAGTGATGCTTACAACATCCTTAAGATCAGCAATGATTCCTATGAACAACGTATTGTCCTCTACCCAAATTAGTCTAACTTCTGTCAGTCCATTTGTAGAAGCGCCTGAAGTGTCCAGAATTGCGGAATCTGCTGTGTAGTTGAGTGTTGGTGTGAGATTGTAGTCTGCAAAAGCTGATATATTGGAGCTTATCAGCAATAATAGAACCATCAGCAAAGCCAACAATTTCTTGTTTGTCTTCATTTTTTACACCTCCTGTGTAATATCTATCTTTACCGAGTTTTATCTGTCTTATTGAGCATTTACTTTCAAAAGCTTGTAAATTATTATATCAAAAATCAATTACATTTTAATTACATGCAGTTTGTTTTTGAAAGTTTTTGATAATAATTTTCTTTTAATAAAAAATGTCGTTTACTTATCAAAAAAGCAACCGTTTTTGTCTCCGGTTGCTCAAATACATAAATAATCTTAAAAAAACTATAACACCAGCTTATTTTCCAGACGGTTTAATATATAAAATCCCTTATGGTTGGCGCTATCTTTTCGGTTGTAAGTCATCTCGCTATCATCCATCTGTCTCAATATTCCACCCGCCTCTTCGATGATGCATTGCATGGCCGCCGTGTCCCACTCCATTGTCAGCCCGAAACGATAATAGATGTCCGCCTCGCCTTTTGCAATTAGGCACCCCTTAAGAGATGATCCGGCATGGACAATCTCTCCGATTTTTTGTTTGTTCATATCCACCAGTCTATCTATCACAGGGTATCGATGGGATCTGCTATGGAGCATAATCAGGTTCTCAGTTTTTGACGAGACATTTATTCGTATGGACCGTTTGATGTCCTGATGGCTGCTGAATTCTTTTATATAATAAGCTCCCCGACCCTGTGAAGCATAGTAAACCTCATCCAGGACTGGGATATAGATGACTCCCAAGACAGCCTTGCTCCTATAAATCAGTGCTATGTTGACAGAAAACTCCCCGTTCCTTTTAATAAACTCCTTGGTACCATCCAAAGGATCCACCATCCAACAATAATCGGATTCAAGTCTTTTTAAATCATCAACCGACTCCTCAGCCAATATGGCCATGTCGGGGTAATGCGTCCTTAACGCATGGACGATATATTCATTGGCTAGTCTATCCGCCTTGGTTAACGGTGAGTCGTCATCTTTGTAGTCTATCCTGAAATCTGTTTGGTAAATATCCAGAATGATTTGACCTGCCTCATAAGCAATCCTGACAATTTTTTCAGTCATATGTTCCGCTTGATGCTCAAATAGCCACATAACTTTTTACAAGGGTCATCTTTCCCTCCAACTCGTATGGACCCATAACCGCAGGTATGAGGTAGGAGTCCCCTTTTCTTATTCTTTCCCTTTTGTCTCCACCGTGGATGATGTCTCCCTCTCCTGAAACACAGGTAAAAATATGGAATCTGTTCCTGTCTGAAGTTTGGTAGAGAGAGTCCTGAACTTCGTATACTTCAACATTGAAGTCCGCCGGTAGATTGTATTCCTTGATCTGGTTGCCTTTGTGGGTCAGAAGCATATAATCGCTTTCAATATCTCGGTTTTCAAAGTCAAGAACCTCGTAGGCCTGAGCCAGATCCAGTTCTCTCCCTCTATTATAGTCAAATATCCTGAACTCTTTTTCCACGTTCTGGTGGATTTCAAGCAAAGTAATATTTTCTCCAATGGCATGGAGTAATCCGCTCTTCACATAAAACATATCTCCGGCCTTTATGAAGACCTTGTTGATACAATCTTCATAATGATCATTTTCTAGTGCTTCCTTAAACTGCTCTTTTGTACAGCCTTTGATGCCCAAATATAGATAGGCTCCTGGATCGGCGTCAATCACATACCAAGCCTCTGTCCGTCCGCCACTCAATCCCATTTCTTTTGCATAGGCTTCTGACGGATGAACCTGTATGGACAATTTCTCATCTGTGGTGATTATTTTGATACTTAGGGGAAACCAACTTGTATCCACTTTTGCTCCCATCAGTTTCTGCCCGTATTCATCCATCAGATTTTGGAGAGTCATGCCTCTAAATGGACCATTTTCAACTTCACTGATTGCATATTCATGACATGCGATGTCCCAGCTTTCGCCAATTTTTATATTTTCTGGCAGATTATCCCTAAATGATGCCAGCCTATTACCACCCCAGATTTTCTCTTTGTATATACTTTTAAACTTTATTGGATACATAATGTCTCACTCCTTAAATCGATTTAATTCGGTATATTATACTATTATACTCATTTTATTCAGTTATGGCAATATGACATCAACAGGGTGACATAAATCGCTATGCGTGTGCTATAGACATTTGTAACATATGTTACGTCATCTATTTTTGTTGTGTAGTATATTATGTTTATCAAATGATAAAAAATATCAAATAAATCGATAGAGGTATACAATGAGCGCTTTTTTAGGACCTATACATTATTGGATGTACAAAAAAATCAATTATCATGAGGCTCTCGTGGACAGAATCATAGATTATGCAAAGGGACAAGACGTAGATATGAATGAAATGATAGGCAACGCCAACAACAGATTTGGCTCTCCTGTCATCGGAGAACTGAGCGATGTCATCACCCACACCAACATTCATGGATGGCTTCAGGAAAGGGTTACAAGCGTGGAGTCAAGGATAGCTTATATAGTGACTTGTCTTATTGATAATGACTGGTTATCGCTTGAAGATTTAGAGAAGGTGTTTGAGAAATTCGGAACAGATACCGCAAAGGATTACTTTGGCAGCGGCATCAATGCCGAGGGACTCTTCAAAGCCATCAATAATGTTCTTCTGGAAGGGATGCCATGCGACAGCATAAACAAGCCGGTTCATAATGATGGAAAGTCATTCGGCTGGATTAGAACAAGATGTATACATCAGGAATATTGGAGTGCTGTGGATGGGGATATTGAAAACTTCTACAGACTCAGGAATTCTTTTATAAAAGGCTTTGTCTCATCTTTTGGAAACACTTTCGAATTTAAGGTGCTGGACGAGGGTACCAATCTAATCACCGAGGTGGCGTAATGAACGGAATAGAGTTGATGATAGACGAGCACAAATACATTAAGAGGATGCTTCAGGTTTTGAGAAAAGCCTCTTTCAATTTGCTAAAGGGTGAAAAACCAGCCTATGATGATTTTTACAGAATGATTGATTTTGTCAAGACCTATGCTGATGACCATCACCATGGAAAAGAAGAGAAGCTTCTATTTAATCGCATGGAAGAGGAACTTGGTGATATTGGAAAAGTAATCATCAAAAATGGAATGCTGGTAGAGCATGATATGGGGAGATTCCACATGGCTGAACTAAGAAAAGCCCTAGAAGAATCAAAAAAAGGTAATGAGGAAGCCAAGCTTGACATCATTGCCAATGCTGTAGGTTATGCCAATCTTCTTGATCGTCACATAGATAAAGAGGACAATGTGGTTTACCGTTTCGCTGAAAGAGAGCTTTCAACTGAAATACTTGAGGAAATCAATCTGCAGTGCCAGGAGTTTGAGTCGAATCAAGCAAATCTCGGTATACAAGACAAATACATAGCCCTTGTTGATGAACTGGAGAGAAAGTATCATTGAACAACATAATTCTGCCCTTGTAATCTCAAGGGCTTTTTTAATGTCATCGCACTTACATATTATACTTTCGACTTTTTATCGACACTGCCTGCTTATTATAGTATTATTCTAGTGAAGGATTCCTAAGGAGGTCACTTTGTATTTTAATTATGCAATTTTGAGTCTGTCTATTTTCTGTTTGATTGTTTTTAAATTGTCTATCGTCAGTCTAATGGTATCATACCAATCAGGCAATTGGTTTTTTGTTGTTATCAAACTGATCATTATTATTTTTTTGTGTTATGAAATTGCAAGAGAATGGTTAAACAATATACTGCCCAAAAAAAACACAATCAACCGAACAGCTTATGACAGAAGCTTTTTGTCTGTCTTCATAGCTGTTGTCGGCGGGGCTATGCTCACTTCGGTACTGAACCACTTCGTGAATCTGGGTCCTGTTGTTGCATCATGCATCGTGGGACTGATAGGTGTTGTGGTTTTGAAAAAGTATCAGATTCCAATCTATTGCGGTTCTTTTGTGGGAATGGCAAGCTTGGGGGTTCTGACGAATTATTGGAGTATATTGCTTGCAGCCGGTTTCTCCGGGTTGTTATTCCTAATTGCTGGCAATGTTTTTATAGGCTTTGGGGGAAAACTCGGAGCCATAGCTTATTTTGGAACCTTCTTGGTTGCTGTTATGACAGGTAGTATTTCTGAAACCCTTCACCCAAATCTTATCCTAATCGATTACCGGTTGTTTCTCTATTTCATTTTGGCTGCAGTGGCCACCTATGTCTTCAATAAAAAATCTATTTATGGGGCAGTTCCCAGCTCGGCACTGGTAGGATTGCTGTTTGGCCTTCTGATTCCTTTCATACATGGCGGATCCAGTGGTTCTTTGACCGTTGGCGCTTTCTGCGGTACCTTCATCGGTATGTCAGCGACCAATCGTTTAAAAAGTGTATGGCATATTATTTTGGCCGGCATCATCGGCTCTCTTATTTTTACCTATACCCAACACTATTTTATTGGGTTAGGTGGCAAACTGGGTGCTATGGCCTTTGTTGCCAGTATATCTACATCTGGTTTTTTTGATTTTTGGCGAAACAAAAGACCTCGCAATAAAGGTCTTTCAGAACGGTAGTATTTAAACGATTTTGGTTGTCCAGTCTTCCACATTCCATATATCTGTCACCCAGTCTTCGTAAAATGAAGGGTCATGGCTGACTAATAAAATAGTTCCTTTGAAATTGATGAGGGCCTTTTTTAATGACTCTTTGGCATCCACATCCAAATGGTTTGTCGGTTCATCCAAGACCAGCCAGTTGATATCTCGTAGCATGAGCTTGCATAGTCTGACCTTTGCATTTTCACCACCACTGAGTACCATCATCTTGCTTTCAATATGCTCGTTTGTCAATCCGCATTTGGCAAGGGCCGCTCTCACTTCGCCATTTGTCATGGAGGGGTACAGTTCCCATACCTCCTGCAGCGCTGTTTTCTGGTTGTCTCTGGATGACTCCTGTTCAAAATACCCAGGGAACAGATAGTCTCCAAGTTCCACTTCTCCTGAAAATGGCTTCAACAAGCCTACCAGTGTTTTAAGGAGCGTTGATTTACCAAGCCCATTGACGCCTCTGAGAGCAATCTTCTGTCCTCTTTCCAGACTGATTTTCAGCGGTGATGTCAATGGTTCATCATATCCAATAATCAGATTTTCTGTTTGGAATACATATCGGGTTGAGGCTCTCGCTTCCCTAAAATGAAACTCCGGCTTGATTTTTTTTCTCGCCAGCTCTATGATATCCATCTTATCCAGTTTTTTCTGTCTGCTTTTGGCCATGTTGGTAGTAGCTACTCTGGCTTTATTCTTGGCAATAAAGGTCTCAAGCTTCTCAATTTCCTTTTGCTGCTTTTCATAGGCTTGCCCAATCTGACGTTTCTTTAGCTCATCCATCCTAAGGAAATTGTCATAATCGCCCTTGTATCTTACCATGGTTGAATTTTCCAGATAATAGATCACATTGACCACACTGTTGAGGAACGCCACATCATGGGACACCAGAATGAAGCTGTTCTCATATTCCTGCAGGTATGTTTTCAGCCACTCAATATGCTCCGCATCCAGGTAATTTGTGGGCTCATCTAATATAAGTATCATGGGACTTTCCAGAAGTAATTTGGTCAATAGTATTTTTGTTCGCTGACCACCACTCAAGTCTGAAACATCCTTATCCAATCCGATATCTGTTAGTCCTAATCCCTTTGCTACCGTTTCAATCTTGGAATCAATCATGTAGAATCCGTTGTGGTCCAGCTCGTGTTGTATTTCTGCTGTTTCTTCCATGTATTTTGCCAGTTCTTCATCTGATGCATCACCCATTTTGTCATAAATCTGAAGCATCTCCTGTTCCAACTGGTACATATGGTCAAAGGCAGTTCTCAACACATCTCTGATTGTTGAGCCCTTTTGTAAGACAGTATGCTGATCCAAGTAACCAGTTGTGATTCTATTACACCATTCCACTGTGCCTGAATCAGGCATAAGCTTGCCTGTTATAATATTTAGAAGAGTGGATTTACCCTCTCCATTTGCGCCTATCAAACCAACATGTTCGCCCTTTAAAAGGCGAAAACTGACCTCTTCCAGAATTTTTCTCCCACCAAAATCATGGTTGACATTTTCCACATTTAATATACTCATAACGTTATTTCTTCCTCTTTCAGCTTTCTACTTTCAACTCAATACTTACCACTTTCCACTTTTTACTTTCCGCTTTCTACTTTCCATATAACAGCATCCGCCATCGATGAACAATATAAAAGATAACAGTTATCCACTCAAAAATCAACCCTTTTGTTATTGATATTGATTATCAATTATTTTTGTTGTATAATGAATATATAAATAAAGGTAGGTGATTTTAATGAAAAAAATATACTTTATCTTAATGATATTTATATTGGTGTTCACAATTGTTGCTTGTACGCAGGATAACGCCGGAACCACCTCAATTAGCAGTCCCGGCGAAATAGAGGGAGAAATGATTGAACTGACTTTAGAAGAATTGTCACAATATAACGGTCAAGGTGGCAACAAAGCATATGTGGCTGTTGATGGTGTCATTTATGATGTTACCGATGTACCCCAATGGCAAGGTGGTTCACACAACGGCAACACTGCTGGTCAGGATATATCCGACCAGATAGCAAACCTATCGCCTCACGGCAAACGTGTCCTCAACAATCTAAAAGTTGTCGGAGCCTTGATTGGGGAATAGCAGCTCGACTAAAACATCAATAATCTCAGGATCAAACTGGGTTCCTGAGTTTTTCTTGAGTTCTTTAACAGCTTCCTCAGTGGTAATTCTTTTTCTATAGGCTGTATCATTGGTCATAGTGTCAAAAGCATCAACCACGGCGATGATACGTGCAAATTCGGGGATATCCTTTCCTGATATTTTTTTGGGGTATCCCTTGCCGTCATATCGTTCATGATGAAGCAGCACATATTTAGCCAAGTCTGCCATTTCTTCAATTTCACTAATTATTCTGTAGCCTATTTCAGTGTGCTTCTTGATGTTCTTCCATTCCTGGGTCGTCAGGGATTCTTTTTTATTCAGTGTATCCTCTTCTATTCCGACTTTCCCTATATCATGAATGAGACCTAGAGTCTTTAGCCTATCCAGCTTTTCCTCATCATAGCCGAGGGACTCTCCAATTTTAACGCTCATTATACTGACTCTCTTGCCATGTTCCTCTTCCAGATTGTTCTTGTTGTATAATGCCTTTATCAGTATCTTGATCAGATTGCCACGAGTATAGGGGCTTTCATGTAGTTTTTTCTCATACATAATGTCATCAGCCTGTTTCAATATCTCAAATATGTCCTGCTCAGGTTCTGTTTTTGTGGCTATGCCAGCTGCAAAAGATAGATAGATAGGCTCATTCTTGTTTTTAATATCTGACTTAGCTTTAATCCGTTCCACTATTTTCCCTGCCGCCTCAACTGTTGTTTTTGGAAGAAGCATCACAAACTCATCCCCCCCGTATCGAGCAACGATTTCCCCTTCTCTACAGGAATCTTTGATAGCCTGTGCAATCTTTATCAAAAGGTCGTCTCCTTTTTTATGCCCGAATGCGTCATTGATCAACTTCAATCCATTGACATCTATCATGACTAAGGATATAGGTAGATTTCTTATGGAATCCAGACGCTTAATCTCTTCCTCGAAAAACCTCCTGTTGTAGACACCAGTCAATTGGTCGTTGTAGCTCATGCGCAGAATATCTTTTTCCACGTTTTTCCTGTCTGTTATATCAAGATACATACCGTAGCCACCGATAATCTGATTATCTTTCAATATGGGCACACCTATGATACTGACATCTATTCCAGTACCATCTTTTGCGTATCGTACACCTTCTCCATTGACTTCAAGTCCTGAGAAAATCCTGTTTGTCAGTTGTTGAGCATCTGCCTTCTGGTTATCTCTACTAAGCAGATCATCCAATTCCTTACCTTTGATTTCATCTAATTGATATCCAAAAACATCGGTAAATGGTTTGTTAATGTCAACAATTAAGTGATTCTCGTCAAAGATCACAATAGCGTTGGGGGAATTTTTGAATAACGCTTCCCTGTCTTGAAATAAACTAGTTAAGTGTTTTCGATCATCCTGTATACTGGTAATATAGCTTTTGGTTTTTTCGAATAGGCTGTTTAGCTTATCCTTCAAGGCGTTCAGCTCTTTGAGCTCTGAGTCTACAAATCGATAATCACCCTGTTCTTGAAGATCCAACTTCTGTATGTCTTCTTGAAGCTTGTATAGCGGATTGACTACATTTATCTGCATCAGAAGCA
>DMAP01000187.1 GCA_003446975.1 Clostridiales bacterium
CCCTAGAAAAGGCAACAGTCAGTTTTTGCTGGATATTGCCTTGGAGTCTGCAAAAATGGTTTCGGATGAAGTAGAAGTTGAGAGCTATTCCATCAGAGGTAAAAAGTTTGGCGGATGTGTCATGTGCCAGAACTGCCAAGAGGATGGCGAGTGCATAATAAAAGATGATTTTCAAGCGCTTCGGGATAAATGGATCGACGCTGATGTGATAATTTACTCGGTTCCGGTGTATCATATGGGAATGCCTGCACAACTGAAGGCATTTATCGATCGACTGGGAAACAGCATGTTTGGACGATATAAGGACAACTTCAAATCTGAGGACGCCACCTTGCCCCGCAGCCTGAAAACTATCGCTACTATAACCCAGGGCACCCATGTGTTCTCAGGGCAGGAGCACACCATCACTCAGATGATTAACCATGCATTGATTATGGGCTGTGTTCCAGTGACTGGTGATATGTGGGAAAGCTATATCGGTGTAGGCGGCTGGACCAACACCCTGGAGGGCAGAAATGCATTGGAACAGCTGGTGACGGAGGGAGACAGAGACGCGTTAGTGGCTGTAAGAGGTAGTAAAAGCATCGCAAGAAGAGCGGTGGAAATAAGCATGCTTCTGAGATCGGGAGCTAAGAGCAAAGAAAATTATTTTGGAAACAATCCTGTTTATGTGCCTTTGATGGACAGGATCAATAGAAGTAAGGAATAAAGGAGGTTTGAATATGTTGCCAAAGTTGCCATTTCATATCCTGACAGTTAATCTTTCCGATGGATCGGTCACCAGAAAAAAATTGGACGATAAAGACTATCTTAAAAAATACCTGGGAGGGCGAGGCATTGCCACTCACATGTTTTTGACCGAATTCAATCCGATGATGGATCCCTATGCGGAAGAAACACCATTGTTTTTTGCACCAGGTGTTATGACAGGAACCAACACACCTTGCTCTGGGAGAACCTCGGTGATCTTCAAGAGTCCTGCAACCAACCGTTTCTTTAAAACAAATGTGGGTGGTCATTTTGGTGCCCAGTTGAAGTTCGCCGGTTATGATCTTCTGATTGTTAAAGGTCGGGCAAAAAGTCCCGTTTATCTATATATCCACAATGATGAGGTGTCACTGCGCAGTGCGGAACACCTATGGGGAAAAGATGTGAGGGAAAGCAATCGTTTGGTAAGGGAAGAACTTGATGACACAGAGGTTCAATTGGCATGCATCGGTCCCGCAGGTGAGAATCAGGTGGTGTTTGCGTCAATCCAGACATCCATCTATAATGCCGCAGGTCGTGGAGGTGGTGGTGCTCTCATGGGGCAGAAAAACCTAAAGGCCATAGCAGTCAGAGGAACCAAGGGAGTCGGTATCACCAACAAGGAACATTATCTGAAAACCCTAAACCATATCAATGATAAGAAAGACGCAGCACCTGGTGTCCAGCCTTTGTCGGATTATGGCACAAGCATCGGTGTTGAATCAACCAATACCATCGGTGCCTTTCCAGTGAAGAACTTTCAGCAGGGCAGTATAGACGGCGTGGAGAAACTGACTGGCACATATCTGGTGGAAGCTGGCTACCTGAAACGAAAGATTTCTTGCTTTTCCTGTCCTGTGGCCTGTCATCGCTACGTTACAGTTGACAACGGTCCCCATAAGGGAACCTATACAGGAGGTCCGGAATACGAGACACTATCAGCTCTTGGCGGTGGGTGCCTTGTAACGGATACGGATGCGATCATCAAAGCAAATGAGCTTTGCAATATATTAGGGATGGACACCATCTCAACGGGAAATAGTATCCAATGGTTGATGGAATGCAACCAGAGATCGGTAATAACCAGTGACGATGCCGGTGGGTTGGATCTAAGCTGGGGCAATAGTGACACCGTTATTGAACTGGTAAGACAAATCGCATATAGAGATGGAATAGGCGACCTTTTGGCAAATGGCTTGCTGAAGGCTGCTGAAATGACCGGCAAGGACTCTTACAAATGGGCAATTCAAGCAAGAGGTCTTGAGCAGTCCAGGGTGGAGACACGCTCCGCATTTGGCTATGCATTGGCATTCGCTATCAATTCGAGAGGTCCGGATCACTTGAATACAGAGTGTCTGGCTGAGTTTGGCGGCGATAAAGAAGCGATTCGTGTCATTGAATCCATTACAGGCGATAAGAAATATGCTTACCCTCATACAACAGACAAGCGAGCCGAGATTGTCAGATGGCATGAAGATATTTACGGTGCAAGCGATGCCATGGGTTTGTGTGCTTTTACAACGACAGCCCAGTTTTGGGTAGATGATCAGGATTTGGCAGACCTATATGCTGCAGGAACAGGCATTGAGATTACAGCTTCAGAAGTGATGGAGGCTGGGCGTCGCATTATTACGATGGAAAGGCTGTTTAACGGCATGCTGGGTCATACCAGAGAACACGATGTGCTGCCATACAGACTGATGAACGAGAAGCAAATGGATGCCATGCATGGGCAGCCTATAAATTCGGCTGAAATACTGGATTTGATGAAGGATGAGTACTATCGACTCCATGAATGGGATGCTATGAAAGGATGGCCGACTAAAACTGTATTGAAGAAGTTGGACATGGAAGATATAAGCTCAATTTGTGATGGTCGTATCGATTTGGAGGAGGTGAGGAACACATGAAAACATTCCTCATAGATCCTCAAAAATGTACAGGCTGCCATTTGTGTGAGATGACGTGCGCTTTGAAGCATCATGATGTATTCTCTCTGGAAATCGGAAATATAAAGATTGAATCAGATGAAGATCGAGGATTTCATGTTCCCACCAAGTGTATGCAATGCGAGGTGGCCTATTGTATGAAATCATGTGTTGCATCCGCTCTTTATAGAGATGAATTAACTGGTGCGATGCTGGTGAATCGTAGCAAATGTATAGGATGTAAGGCTTGCATCATGGCATGTCCCTTTGGAAGTATAACTTGGGTGACAACAGAAAAAGGATCTGAAATACATATATGCAATCTATGTGACGGAGATCCCGAATGTGTGAAAGTGTGTCGAGACCATGCCATTTCATATATTGACCAAGACAAGCTCAACCGGGACAAGCGTCAGGAAACCCGCTATCGTCTAACTGAGGAGTCTGGAAACGCCTGAGAAAATCGAGGTGAAGCAGTATGGCCAAGGTGAAATTTTTACCGCCATTGAATCAACATACCACAAAAGAATTTTTTGATATTGAAGCTGATACACTTCTAGAGTTGTGTCTTCTTCTCTTGGAAAAGTACCGGCTGCCAAAAACATTGTTTTTTAGCACAGGAGGTGGACTCTCCAAGGATATTGTCATTCTTATCAACCGACGCAATGCCCACACACTCGAAGGACTGGAAACACCTCTTCATCAGGAAACAGAGGTATTGGTGATGCGGTATTTTGTGGGAGGTTAATGTATGAATAGGGAAAAATACATATTTATAAATAAAAAATTATGCACAGGATGCGGAGACTGCACGCTGGCTTGCTCCTTCAAAAAAGAGGGCTTGTTCCAACCGGTCAAGTCGCGTATACATATTGTGGAAGGGGATTTGGCGGGGTTTACACCACAGATTTGCAGAAATTGTGAGGACGCTCCCTGTCTGGATGCCTGCCCTGCCGGTGCAGTACTAAGGCGAGCGGGCAGCGGATATATCTACTTGGATGAAACGAAATGTGTTGAGTGCAACATGTGTATCATGGTTTGCCCCTTTAACGCCATTTCAAGGGGTGATGGGACAAACCTGAAATGCGATACCTGCGACGGTGAGACACCTTGTGTCAAATCCTGCAAACTGGGAGCAATTGTCATGGTGGATCCTGACAAGGACTCAAAGCAGAAACGTCGAAAAATGCTGAAAATGTTGTGGCAGGAGTAAGGAGGCGATAAATATGAGAATAGTAATCATTGGAAGTAGCGCAGCCTCGAAAAGTGCAGTGGAGACACTCCAACGAAGCGGTGTCAATGATATAGAGCTGATCATTATTACCAAGGATAAAACCCCATTTTATTCAAGGGTGATTCTCCCCAACTATCTGGCAGGCTATTTGAAAGAGGAAGAACTGATTTTTTTCAGACCAGTATCATATACAGCAAATCCGGTGGAAATCATACAAGGTGCTGTAACTAGAGTGGAACCATCGAATAAGAGGGTCATAATGGCCGATGGAAGACAGATTGCTTACGACAGGTTGTTGATTTGCAGCGGGGCTTCTCCATCAACGTTGTTACCCGAAAGGAACCCTGGAGAGCCGATCAGTGGCTTATGTCATTTTAGAAATATCGAAGACATCCATCAGATCAGTGAATTGCTGTCGGATGCAGAAGACTGTGTTGTAGTCGGTGGCGGATTGATTGGTCTGAAGGCCGCTGTTGCATTGAATCATCTAGGCAAGCATGTCACTGTTGTTCATCGTTCACCACAGCTTTTGTCAACTTTCATGGATCGGCAGGGAAGTGAGATGGTTGCTAGGATACTCAATCGTCAAGACATTGATTTCATTCTTTGCGATACAATTGAAGGCTATGAAACTGAAAAGGAAAGGTTAAGCGGCATCACTCTCAAGAGTGGTAAAAAGCTGGAAGCACAGTTGGTGGTATGGGCAGCTGGCGTGAGCCCGAATACTGATTTTTTGAAAGAATCTGGTATTGCAATTGAAAATGGTGTCTGTGTCGATGACTATATGCAGACAAATATTGAAGGAATATTTGCTGCAGGTGATGTGACCCGGGCTAAGAATCTGTTGACAAATGAACTGGATACCATCACTCTTTGGACTGATGCCACATTGCAAGGAAAAGTGGCGGCAT
>DMAP01000126.1 GCA_003446975.1 Clostridiales bacterium
ATGTGAATGCACAAAAGAAGAATGTTATGAGAGATTAGTGAAAAGTAAAAGACCAAATGTCTGGAAACAGTACATCGATAAGTGGTTTGAACAGTTCAACGGTGTGTAGTCCCCCCGGGTCAATGGTTATAAGGGATGGTTACCAGACTCCCGTGCCATATTTCTGTAACACACAGCAAGATTTTGACTTTTTGTTTCTGAAATTTTGAGAATGTTCAAGAGAGCTCGTAGTAGCGAGTAAATTCATGTTGTTTGATGCTTCAAGTATAAACCTTTGAAACACCATGCAATGAGAAAAAGTATCAAGGTTATATCAAGGTTATAGCAAGGTATAAAAACTCAAAATAAATTGATATTTCAATCGATTTTCAGGGTGGGAAGACGGTTAAAAGTTACAAGGTTTTACCGGGTAAAAAAATAAATCAGAACGATTAAGGAGAGAAAAAGATGAAAAAAGAAGAGAAAAAAGCGACTATTTTTATGGGTGACATAAAAAAGATAGTAGAACTTAAGGAGAAACACGACCAGCGTAAAGCTGATGCGTTAAAAAAGGTTGAGATTCTTAATGCGAAGAAGGCTGAAATAAACACTAAGTATTGCATGGAGATTGATCCGGATAAAATTAAAGATTTGACAAACATGCAGAGACAACTTAAATCGGAAATTGAAGATCTGGAAATGGTATTAGATTTCAATATTGCTTTCTTGGTAAAAGATATGTTAGATCAAGTCGAGTTAAAAAGAATAGCAGCCCAGGAAGAGTATTCGAAGTACACATCTGACATAGACAATGAAATAAAGAAAGTGGAAGAAGATGCGAAAAAAAAGGTTATGGAATTAAAGGGCGAGAGGAGAGACCATATTTACAGCCAGGCATATACCTTGTATCAAGAATTATATCAAAACATAATCCAAGAAATCAATCGGAGGAGTTGACATGGACAAAAAAATTGATGAAGAAATGGAAGTCGAAGGGTATGCGATAGTCTTTGATCAGTCTACAATGCTCTTTGAGTATGAGGGTGTGAAGTATTATGAAATCATCAGTAGCAAAGCACTTGATAATGCGGATCTTTCCGATGTCAGCTTTAAGTATAATCATTCTGACCAGGTGCTGATATTGGCAGCTACAAGAAATGGATCGTTGAAGTTGAAGAAGGACAAATATGGCTTGAAGATATGGGCCAGACTTGCCAACACCTCTGTGGGAAGAGATTTGCGAGAGATGATAAAAGAAGGTCTAATTAACAAGATGAGTTTTGCTTTTTCTCCTGGAGAAAATCAATACTATGACAGTAGTAACACAACTATAGTTACAAAAATAAAGCGATTGTATGATGTTTCAGCAGTCGATATGCCAGCGTATAGACAGACTAGCTTGTACATTGCTGGGGATGAAGTAGGTTTTTTGAAAAGAAGCATCAAGGGTAGGTTTGAGAACTCAACAATTAAAGATTGGGAAGCAGAGGAAGTTGCTCGAATCAAAGAAGCGATTATGGCGGGCGAAGTTGAGTGGTTCAGAGAACAGATAAAAAAACAATCAAGAATATAGGAGGTATATCATGATGAAACCGGGCGATTATATAGGGTTTGACAGTTTACAATACGGGAAAGGGAAAGCTCAAATAAGGTCTTTACTGAAAAAAGACGGTAAAACACAATACATTGTTGAAAAAGTGTGTGGAAGAAATGACATAACTAGGCTTGCAGATAGAATAATTCTGATCGAAGAAGATGAGATAATAAACAGCAAAGAGATTATCACCGGAGACAATATTATTAGAAGGTAAGTGCATCAGATGAGGTCACTGAAACAATTATCCTAAGCAAGTATTTGCAATAGATATAGATGCTTGAGCATGTCAAGGTAATGCCAAGGTAATAGCGAGGTAACAGCAAGGTTATCCAAGTGTTTTTTATGTGATAATGGTCAAATGCTTTACTGACTCAAGTATATCAATAATAAAATCAAAGAACTTGATTGTTTCCTGTGAGTGCAAGATATATCCCTTCTGTAAATTAGAGGGGATTTTTTTATTTATTCTTGACAATAATGTACAACAATGTTAATCTAAGTATAACAAAGTTAATACAAAAACAAAAGAGGATGTGTGAGATGGGATTAGATAAACTACCAGAGATTATAACTATCCAAGAATTGTCAGAATTCTTAAAGATTAGCGAAATGACTGTGAGAAGAGCGATAGAATCTGATAAGCTGAAAGCATTTAAGGTTGGAACAGCATGGAGAATCGAGAAAGAAGCGGTCATCGAGTGGGTAAACACAAAAGAAAACTAACAGACTCCCGGAAGCGATAAAGCTTGATTGGGGATCAACTAAAAAACTAAAGGGGATAACGATGAGAAAAAGAATTAATGGTTGGAATCTAGTAACACCGGAAGAAGCTATAAAATTAAGTGGAGTAGGAACTGTTGAACATATAAGAATAGCAGCTAAGATAGCTCAAGAGTCAATCTCTCGTGAGGTCAAAGATTTGATAAGTATGGACGAAGAGATTCGTGATTTTAAATGGGCGCAGTTAAAAGTATGGGCTACAGTATGGAATGCAGGTAGGATTGCAGGAATAAGATATGAAAGAATGAAGAGGCGAAAGGGGACATCATGACTACATTTAATTCTTATTTTATAGAGGATGGTGTTCGCATAGAGTTAATAGAGTTAAAAGAAGAGCTAGATGATTTGTTAGTAGAAAGACCCGATTTAAAGAGTGGCATTGAGCTAGTTAAACTATGCCTCGATAATAAGATACATCCGGAACATGTCGCAAGCGCTTTAAGAACTTATTGTAGTATTACTCCGAGTGAACGGAATCAAATTAGGAGCGAATTGGAGCAAGACCAAACTTCAAGAGGGGAAAGCTTAAAAAATGGGTGCTAGAGTTTGTTTGCTCGATACAGATTCAGATTGAAACACATGAAAAAGGCTCTGTAAACTAAATATGAAAG
>DMAP01000021.1 GCA_003446975.1 Clostridiales bacterium
ATATGGAATGCTGCTTGATAAATACAGTTGAGGCACAAATCAAGATGCACAGCAAAATAGATAAAAGTTTCAATTTCTTATGTTTAATCAGCAATGGACTATTATAAATAGATGCGTTGACAGCGACTGAGAGAATAACATGCATGCTTGGGAGTGAATTGGTTGGACGGTCAGCCGCGTAGATGGCACTGATTATTCTAGAGAAAATATCGGTATCTGTAATGATTGGTCTCAGATTCTGCCCGTTTGGTACGAGATAGAATATAAGGTAACTGATAGTCATTCCCGTAAACATGAACATGCATAGCTTCCTGAAATCATCCGGCGATTTAAATGCAAAAATTGCTAACGGCACAAAAATGTATAGATACCATAGTACATAGGGTACGACCATTTCCTTGATAAAAGGAATTTTGCTGTCAATTGGATGATACAGATATATATCAGGAACTGTTGTCTGATTCAGATAATTGTAGCCGAACCACATAACAATGTAGTAGAAGAGAATAGCTAGATGCCTATTGTTTTTTATGATCTCTTTAGTTTTTACAAGTCTCATTTATCAAACCTCCTTTGAAAACAACTTAAGCATAGTATGTAAGCCTTAATCAAATCTTAGAGTCGGATTAAAAATGCATTAAATATGTTGCTGATTGATAGTCCTAATAAATTAAACGATGAACTTGTCGATTTTGTTCCCCGACTGTCTGATGACTAACAGTGCTAAACTCCCGCTCCTATAGGTCGGAGATAACACTGCGAGTCCCTGGATGACGGTTTCTAGAACCTTGTTGATGTTAGAATGACAAAACCTTAAGAGATATGGAGACTGAATTGATATGAGACAAATTAAGAAAATCATACCGTTTATAATTGTGTTGGTATTGCTTGGGACGGCATTTTACAACGGGTTAGTTATTAGACACTACACCGTAAATACATCAAAACTCAATAAAGACCAGTCATTTAGAATTGTTCTTATTTCAGACCTGCACAGCACAATTCACGGTTCGGAGCAATCAAGGATAGCCGACAGGATAAGAAGCCAAAACCCTGACGTGATTGCATTGGCTGGGGATATAGCAGATGATGTTCAACCAATAAAAGGCACATCACTGTTTCTTGAGACCATTAAAGATATAGCGCCGGTTTTCTATGTGACGGGTAACCACGAAATATGGTCTAGGGATATAGACAACATCAAGGATATCTTCAGACATTATGATGTAACTGTGCTTGAAAATGAAAGCGTTGAATGGGAAATTAGAGAGGTGTCCATTATCATAGGTGGTGCAGAAGATCCTGAGATTAATCGCTATGAAAGACGACAATCGAACTGGGAAGAAGAGATTAGAGTTGCTTTTTGTGAGTTGGAGAGCAATGAGCAGTTCAAGGTTCTATTATCTCACAGACCGGAACAGATATCGGTATACAAGGATTTGTCTTTTGACTTGGTGTTGTCAGGACATGCCCATGGTGGACAAGTTCGTATACCTTTTTTACTAAATGGCCTTCTTGCACCCAATCAGGGATGGTTCCCCAAATATGCGGGTGGACTTTATGAACATGATAGCTTTACGCATATAGTCAGTAGAGGTGTGTCCTTTAACCCCAGACTTCCTAGGATATTCAACCCACCGGAGATTGTGGTGATTGACATTGTAGGGCAATGATAAAGTAGTTTTTGTCATAAGAGGTGAATCAAATGAGCGCTAAAGGAAAGGAAATTCTGGAAGAACTGAAATCTGTCATTTCAGGGAAGACGTTGGATGCCATATTACCACCTTTGATATTTGTTATTGTCAATGGTGTTTTTAGGTTGGAAATGGCTGTTGCATCAGCTATTGTTCTTTCATCGCTATTGGGCTTGGTTAGGCTATTTCGGAAGCAGACAGGGCTATATGCACTTGGGGGACTGGCAGGCGTCTTAATGGCCGCAGGGTTGGCTTATCTGACACGTAATCCAGCAAACTTCTTCATCGGGGCGATTGTAAGCAGTTCTCTTGTTTTAGCCGTTGCAGTTGTAAGTTTGATGGTTGGAAAACCAATGGCGGCCTGGGTCAGTCATATAAGTCGGGGCTGGCCATTAGCCTGGTTTTGGCGAAAGGATATTAAACCTGCCTACACAGAGGTAACAGTCTTTTGGAGCGTTTTTTTCCTGATGCGTCTCGTTTTACAAATTGTACTTTTTCAACGCGGAGATTCCACAGGTTTAGGATGGGTCAATCTATTGTTGGGATGGCCAGTCACACTATTGGTATTGATAACGAGTTATATTTATGGCATCTGGCGACTAAATCAGTTGAAGGGTCCCGGTGTTGAGGAGTTTGCGAGTGGCAAGGAACCACCTTGGAAAGGACAGACAAGAGGCTTTTGATTTACAGATTTAAACATGTTATTTTTGTAACATCTTATCAGGTTTGGGTATATGGGTTGTTCAATTGACGAATCTATTATATAATATAGTCTGAATAAATTTAACTAAGCATAAAAATATTCATTAATAAATATAAAATAGGAGGAAGACATGAAGTTTGTTAAACTAAAGAGTTTTATCCTTACGGGGGCTATTTTACTGATTTTACCAATGTTTAACCAAGCATTCGCTGAAGTGTCCTTCAACGATCTGGACAATGCGGAGTGGGCAAAGGAAACCATAGTCGAATGGGTGGAGAGAGGCTTGATTTCAGGGTATGAGGATGGCACATTCAGACCGAACCAGGAAGTAACAAGGGCAGAATATGCAAAAATGATATTCAATGCTTATGAGCTGGAAACTGATGGGAAAAAGGAATTTTCCGATGTCCTTGAAGGTGATTGGCACTATGAGATCATCACCAAGAAAGCATTCCTTGGGTTTGTCAATGGCTATCCTGATGGCACATTCAAACCTGATGCACCGATCACAAGAGCTGAAGCAGCTACAATAATATTTAATATTTTGAATTTTGAGGAAAACGAAGAAGCCGCTGATATATTCTTGGATTCAAATATGATGCCGGGTTGGGCAAAAGGAATTATCGGGGCAGTTTATGAAGCGGGTTATATTCTGGGCTATCCTGACGGGACCTTCAGATCAGGTGAAAACATCACCAGAGCTGAGTCTGTATTTATGATAAACAATGCGGTTTTTGGCGAATCGGATGAAGAAGAGGAAGAACCTGTCGTAGATCCATTGCCTCCAGGCGGCGGCGGTGGCGGGACACCAACACCGACGGAAAGCAACTATGGATTCAGACTGGTTAAGGGGAGCAATACCTATCTAATAGGAGAGAAAGAATATCCTGATAACACAAAACTAACATTTAAGATGATTAGTGATATATTTGATGCAAATATTGGAGATTATCCAGATGCGATAGATCAATATACCGGTTTTTTTGAAAGAGCATTGGCTAAAGAAACAGACAATGGCAATCCGTATGCATTATCTTTGGCGACCAGAATCAAGCATCACAATACTTTGAATAGCACAACACCACCACTG
>DMAP01000217.1 GCA_003446975.1 Clostridiales bacterium
TCTTAAATCTAACCGGGTGGGTTGGCGATATACAAGTAATCATGCCTGAAGACCTTGCCGTTGATATATCCGCAGCCGTGAGAGTTGGCAATATTGACATATTCGGACAGGAGCAGGAATTTAAAAAGAATAAAACAGCGAAAAGATCTGGCGTATCAAACACTTTAAATTATAGAAGCGAAAAATTTGATGAGGCATTTAAAAAACTAAGAATGCAAGTATCATTAAACATTGGAGATATATCCATTAGAAGGTGTTGCTAGCGAGAAACAGTACAGTCTGAGAGCGAGCGTGATACATGTGAAGCAATTAAGAGATTTTTTTATAAAACCAATGGATGGGAAAAGCGTTCAGTATAATATTATCCGTAAGTTTTTAATGGTGGCTTTTTCATCAATTGCGTTTATGGTCCTGGGGATATTGATCCTCAGCCTTTTGTTGTCCGAAGGTCTCAATAGTGATTATCTGATTAGAGCCTTAGGATTTGATTTCTTTTCACCATCCTATTTTACTGTCCTGATTTTAATCGTAATCATGGGTTCCGTGTCAACTATAATAGCGACTTACACGATTGGAGTGCCGGTAGGCAGATCTTTAAGAAACCAGCTTCAAGCCATCAGGGATGCAAATGAAAAACTTTCAAGGGGCAAACTGGATCACCGGCTTAATGTTAAGGGATATATGGAGTTGGAGGAAATCAGCGAACAGTTCAATCGTATGGCACAAAGGACTGAGAAGCAGGTAGAATCCCTCCAACGATTGATCAATGAGAACAAGGAATTATTGGAGGGAGCTGAGGAAGCAGCTTCATCTGAAGAAAGACGGAAAATAGCACGTGAGCTTCATGATGCCATCAGCCAACAGTTATTTGCCATCAGCACCACTGTGGCAGCCACATCGAAAATGATTGACCAGAAACCGGAAGAAGCAAAAAGATATTTTGCGATGATTGAAAAAATGGTTGGCAACGCACAGCAGGAACTAAGAGCCCTCATTATGCACCTGAGACCAGTGAATCTAGAGAATCACAGCCTTAAGGAAGGTATTCAGAAACTGCTAAATGAGTTGGATTTGAAACATAGCAATATTATTATGCATACTGAGCTTAATAACATAGAAGGACTCACGCCAGGTGTTGAAAATAATGTTTTCAGAGTAACTCAAGAGGCCATATCCAACATACTGAGGCACTCGAAAGCCACCAGCTTTTCGGTCAAACTCTACCAGAAGGACAAGGTGTTGACACTCATGATAGAGGATAACGGCATTGGAATTGACTCATCCGACAGCAAGAAATCATCCTATGGAATCCCAACTATGCGAGAACGAATTGAAGAAATGGGAGGAAGATTTGATATCATTTCTTTCCCCAATAAAGGAACACGCATTGAGGTTAGGGTGCCTGTCGGATTACAAAGCATATTCAAATCTTAAGGGAGGAACATTTGCATATGGATAATAGAATTAAGGTATTGATAATCGATGATCACGAGATGGTACGAATGGGTCTTAGCGCTTACCTTTCCACAGAAGACGAAATTGAGGTTGTTGGAGAAGCAAGCAATGGGACAGAGGGGGTAGAAATGGCCTTAAGCCTGAAGCCCCATGTGATTTTGATGGACCTGGTGATGGATGGTTTGAACGGAATTGAAGCGACTCGTCAGATAACTGACTCGTTCTCCAAGATGTCCTGGGAATCAAGAATCATAATATTGACCAGCTTCGTTGAGGAAGACAAGGTGATGCCGGCTTTGGAAGCTGGAGCATTCAGTTATCTTCTGAAGACATCCAAAGCAGAAGATATTTTGAGAGCGATAAAAAAAGCCAAGGAAGGCGAATCGACTCTGGAGGGCAAGGTGAGCCAGTTTATGCTGGCCAGCAGCAGGAAAAAGACGGCCAAGCATGAAACCTTGACTGAAAGAGAGATGGAAGTTCTGAAGGAAATTGGCAAAGGCAAGACCAATAAAGAAATATCAGAGACGTTGTTCATCGGTATAAAAACAGTCAAGACACATGTCAGCAATATTCTATCAAAACTTGAGTTGGAAGATCGAACAAAAGCCGCTGTCTATGCCAATAAGTTCCATTTAACAGATGAATAGTGCATGCAAACAATAAGAACCACATCACAGGGGAGGGAATTTTCCAACTGTGGTGTGGTTCAGTGGTATGGCTTCATTTCGTACTATCTTAAGTAAGGGCCATGATCGTAATATGAGTTTCTAATTTTTTCTCTGTCTTTTTCCACCTGTTGCATCAACAATATCTGTTCGACATTTTGCTGTGATTTTTTAAATCTGAAAGTTGGCAATATATTGTGGATGGATAAGGACAGCGTTCTATTTATAAATGCAATGGCATGTGTCATTTTATTTACCTCCGTTTTTTTGGTTGCTTCTTCGTTTTCTTTAGTTTTGCTGAATGTTGTTTCCATGAATGTACTCCTTCTGCAACTTCTTGTGTTCATTATAATCCTTACTTTAGATTGATTTAACAGTCTTAAGGCTTCTTGTCATTCAGTCTACAGGGTGTTTTTAACTCAGTCTTCAGATGGATAATTAAATCATTACAACTGGAAAGAAAGTCTTAATCATGTTACAATGTAACAATCTTAAAGAGGTGTTATGCAAGTATATCAACAGGGTTCTTGGGTTCAGATGGTGTTTGAAACACCACCTGAACCTTAGAAACCGTTATCCGGGGACTGTTAGTCATCGGATAGAAGTGGGAGTCTTAGCACTGTTAGTCATCGGACAAAGGAGGTATTATATGTATTTGGATTTGACCCATACAATAGAACAAACGATGCCATTCTATCCTGGAACAGAAGCACCAAAGATCACACAGAAAAACACAGTTGACATAGACGGTTTTGCTGAAGTGGAGATTAGTTTTTTCTCCCATACAGGAACACATATGGACGCACCGGCCCATATGGTAATAGGTGGTAAAACACTGGATGAATATCCGATTGGGCATTTCTTCGGGAAGGCTTTTTTATTGGACCTGAGAGATGGCATACCTGATTTGGCGTCATTAACTCAATTGAAACCTCAACTGGAATCTGTTGATTTTATAATTCTTTATACCGGTTGGAGTGATTACTGGGGTGAAAAACAATATTTTGAAGATTTCCCCGTTTTACCGCTTGAACATGTAAACTGGCTGTTAAATCTTGGAATAAAAGGCTTCGGTATGGATACCATCTCGATTGATCCTGTCAATACCACGACATTTGATAACCATCATGCAGTTTTCCAAGCAGGTGGAACTATCACTGAGAATCTGACCAATCTCAGCAACATTGGTCATCCAGTTTTCGATATCATTATGCTGCCATTGAAAAATAAAAATAGTGATGGCATATCAATCAGAGCGGTTGCAGTTGTGGAAGACCATCAATTATGATAAAATCTAGAATAACGCTCTATATATAGAGATGAGAGGATTTTATGGATCGGAAAGAATATATCACAGGATTGATTTGTGGTGGAGCAGCCTTTGTGATGTGGGGTTTGTTGCCACTCTACTGGAGAACAGTCAATGCCATCAGCCCGTATCAGATATTTACTCAACGGGTTTTTTGGTCTTTTTTAGTGGTCGCAATTATTTTGAGACTAAGGGGAGAGTGGGGGTTTTTCACAAATCTTCTAAGAGATAAGAACAATTGGCTGGCAGCATTGGGACCATCCCTAGCCATTGCAATCAATTGGCTCTTGTTCATATGGTCAGTCAACAATGGCTTTGTAATAGAAGCCAGCCTTGGCTATTATATCAATCCGCTGGTTCTGACATTGATCGGTGTAGTGATACTGAAAGAAAGATTGAACAAGCTTCAAACAACGGGCATCATCTTTGCCCTGGTTGGCGTATTGATTAAATCAATCAGTTATGGGCAAATACCTTTTGTTGCACTGACATTGGCAATCTCTTTTGCGCTATACGGATTCATGAAGAAAAAATCACCATTGAAGTCTTTATATGGATTGGGTTTCGAGACCTTGGTGGTAGGCATTCCCGCATTCCCTTTTTTATTGATGGTGGAATTTCAAGGCAGAGGCGTTTCAGGGAATCTCCCTTGGTATTTTTGGCTTATGATTGCTTTTAGCGGATTGGCGACTGCCATACCATTGCTGTTGTACTCCGAGGGGGCGAAAAGATTGCCCCTGAGTGTCGTTGGATTCCTGCAGTATATATATCCAACATTGGTTTTACTGTTGGGAATTTTTGTGTTTGGTGAAGCTTTTGATTTGATGTCAGGAATAGCTTTCGGATTCATATGGATAGGCTTGGGCTTTTTTTCATATTCTCAATACAGAATACTCTCAAAAAATTAATAAAAATACGACTAAAACAAGAGGCATAGAATGGATCGAAAAGAATATATTAAAGGACTTATCAATGGGGGAGGTGCTTTTGCCATCTGGGGTTTGCTACCTTTGTATTGGAAAACTGTCAGTGCCATAAATCCCTATCAACTGTTTTCTCAACGGGTTGTGTGGTCATTTGTTTTTGTGACTATTCTGATGGTTTACAGGGGTGAATGGTCTTTGTTTGTCAAATTGGTCTCCGACAGGAGAAATTGGGCATCTGCCTTACTGCCATCAATGATGATTTCTATCAACTGGCTGCTGTTTATCTGGGCAGTCAATAGTGGATTTGTGATTGAAGCCAGCCTTGGTTACTACATTAATCCGCTAGTGTTGACGCTACTGGGTCTAGTTTTTTTGAAGGAAAGGTTGAACAAACTACAAAAGACAGGCATAGCATTCGCTTTTTTAGGTGTTGCCATCAAGTCGTTCTATTATGGCAAGATTCCTTATGTGTCTTTTGCCTTGGCTATTTCCTTTGCACTATATGGGTTTATGAAGAAAAAGTCAGCACTGAAATCCCTCTATGGTTTGGGATTTGAGACACTGATAGCAGGAGTTTTCCTACTGCCATACCTTTTATTCAATGAGTTTACCGGAAGTGGGATCACAGGCAATCTTCCATGGCACTTTTGGCTGAAGATTTCCCTTAGTGGCGTATTTACAGCTATCCCGTTAATCATGTTTGCAGAAGGAACTATGCGGCTTCCACTAAGCATTATGGGATTCCTGCAGTACATAGCGCCGACAGGCATG